>JASFIH010000016.1:0-8799 GCA_050122775.1 Deltaproteobacteria bacterium | reverse complement strand
TACGCTTCAGGAATTTCTTCCTTAATCGTTCCTTTCCCAGCACCCCTAACATAGATCCCCTGGTCTTCTAGCTCACGAATAATGGAACGACCACTTGCAGCCTTTTGTGCCTGACGTCTGCTCAGCACCCGTCCGGCTCCATGGCAGGTGCTTCCAAAGGTTTCCTTCAAAGCGGTCTGGGTGCCGACCAACACATAAGAGTACCGGCCCATGTCTCCGGGAATCAACACGGGTTGCCCTACTTCTTTGTACTCTTCCGGCAAAAAAGGAGAATAAGCCGGAAAGGCTCTGGTAGCCCCTTTGCGGTGTACACACAACTTTCGCGCCCTGCCCTCCACCTCGTGTGTCTCCACTTTGGCGATATTGTGGCAAACATCATATACAAGATCGAGCCCCAAATCCCGGGGCCCCATCTGGAAAACATCTTGCAGGGTCTCTCGAACCCAGTGGGTAATCAGCTGGCGATTGCAAAAAGCAAAATTGGCTGCACAGGCCATGGCTGAGAGATACTCCTGGCTTTCCTTGGACGGAATGGGGGCACAGCACAATTGCTTGTCCGGCAAGTCTATCTTGTACTTGGCCGACGCCTTAAGAAGCGTCTTGATATAGTCATCGCACACCTGGTGTCCGAGGCCCCTTGAACCTGTATGTATAATCACCGTGACCTGCCCTTTGCTCAGGGATAAGGCCCTCGCAGCAGCTTCATCATACACGGTCTCTACATAGCCGACCTCCACAAAGTGATTGCCTGAGCCGAGGGTTCCCAGTTGGTCTCTGCCTCGCGAGTGTGCCCGCTGAGAAACATATTCCGGGTTGCCGCCCTGTATACAACCGCCCTCCTCAATGTGACCAAGATCTTCCCTACTGCCATACCCGCGAGAAACAGCCCAACCGGCCCCTTTCACGAGCACACTGTCCATCTCCTGTGTCGACAGTTTGAGGTCTTTGCGCCTGGATCCAACGCCAGAGGGTATGTTTCTGAACAGGGCATCCACCAAGGTGGGTATCTGGTCTCTGATCTCGGCAGCATCCAGTTCTGAGCGCAGGAGACGAACACCGCAGTTGATGTCATACCCAACCCCGCCCGGAGAGACGACACCGTCCGTCATGTCAAAGGCAGCCACCCCTCCTATCGGAAACCCGTAACCCCAGTGAATGTCAGGCATGGCAAGGGAACGGCCCACAATGCCCGGCAGGCAGGCCACATTGGCCACCTGTTCCAGGCTTGCATCCTTTTTGATGGCAGCCATCATCTTTTCGTCTGCGTAGACCAGACCCTCGGTTCTCATCTTCCCTTGCTTTGGAAGAAGCCACCGAACTGCATCCAGTCTCCTTATTTCTATATTGCTCGGCATGGAACCCTCCTAACCCAAAAACACCCCAAATAAACAAGGCGGTTTTCAGTCTTGCAAGACACAGTGCCATCTAACATACATATGGCCTCAGATATCCAATATGACCTGGGTTTCCCAGCCCCCGGCTTTTTCCTTTACATAAAGCTGATGATACGTTACTGCTTTGACCCCTGTCTTGATCTCGTGTCGAGCAGGGTCAAAGACTTCCCCCCTTGCTTTCGCCCGAAGTCGGTGGTCTTGAATTTTCTGGATCTGAAAATCACGGAAGAGGAGCTTTTCCGTGTCATACAGATACAGGAGTTCAGACAGCCAGCTGACCATCAGGTCGTCCAGAGCCTCAGCCTCCACATCTATTGATCTCTCGAGTCTATCTTCAACGCTTTCGGGTATCACCAGGGTTTCAAACAAGGCCTGAGCCGCATGAACAAAGAGCTCAAACAGGGTGGCCCCGTAGGCTTTAAATCCAAGATCGGCTGTGTGTTCTATAAATTCATATTTTTTCGGCATCACACACTGTTCCCGCACGATCGGTCCCGGCTCTGCCTTCTGCAAGGCCTAACAATGAATAACATGAGTGAATCAGACCGGTCAACTTGTTGACGATTGCATTATTGTGTTGACTTCTCGCTTTTCTCTGCGTTAATCGTTTTTATTTCAATAAGTTTGGTTTGCGGGGCGTTAGCAAATGATCAGGCTGGTCAGAGGTTTTAAAGATATCCTTCCCGCGGAGAGCGCACTCTGGTGGTATGTTGAAGCCCTGGTTCGCAGTTTGCTTGAGGATTTCAGCTTCGCCGAACTACGCAGCCCTGTCGTCGAGCATACAGAGCTCTTCGCCCGAAGTATCGGGGCCGGGACGGATATCGTGGAAAAGGAGATGTACTCCTTTACCGACCGCGGCGGAGCCTCGCTGACGCTGCGCCCCGAAGCCACGGCATCGGTTGTTCGAGCCTACATTGAGCATCGGTTGTATGCCAAGGACCCGGTATGGAAGCTGTACACGATCGGCCCCATGTTCCGCAGAGAGCGTCCCCAGAAAGGTCGGTATCGGCAGTTTTACCAGATCAACGCTGAGGTGTTCGGGGTGCACGATCCCAGGGCGGATGCAGAGTTGATTCTGGTGTTAATGACACTCATGAAACGTTTGGAGCTTTCCAATGTCTCGCTTCAGATCAATTCTCTTGGATGCCCGAAATGCCGCCCTCGTTTCAAGAAAGCGTTGACAGCTTTTGTGGTCAGCCGCTCGGAGAAGTTCTGCTCCGACTGTCTCAGAAGGCGGGATGAAAACCCCCTTCGGCTCTTTGACTGCAAGGTTCCCGCCTGCAGGGAAGCTATGCAGGACGCTCCCTCAATCCTGGACGACCTTTGCGAGACCTGCCGGACACATTTCGCAGATGTGCAAGGGGCCCTAGATCGGTTTGGGATACCCTACCAGATTAATCACAGATTGGTAAGGGGGCTGGACTATTATACCCGCACGACATTCGAGGTGTTGGCCGAGTCTCTAGGTGCCCAAGATGCCGTGGCTGGCGGCGGCCGGTATGACGGCCTTGTCAAGGCATTGGGAGGTCCGGATCAGCCAGGTGTCGGTTTCGCCATCGGCGTGGACAGGCTCATGGAACTTTTGACGGACCGTGCGCAGGATTATGAAAGGAAGCCGCACATATTTCTCGCTGCGATGGGCAATAGGGCACAAGACATGGCCTTTGCGTGGATGCATGAGCTTCGGCTCCAAAGTATACGGACTGAGATGGATTTTGAGAATCGGAGCCTGAAGAGCCAAATGCGTCGGGCCAACAAAGTCGGGGCGTCCCACGTACTCATTGTGGGGGACCGCGAGCTGGATGAGGGAAGTGCCCTGTTTAGAAATATGACGACCAAGGAGCAAGAAAGGGTCCCCTTGCAGCACCTCATCACGTTTTTGGCTGACAAGGTAAAATCTTCGGCAGTTGGAAGCAAATAATGAAAACCGTTAATGGAAAAGGCTTGTTTGAATCCCTTGGTGACATGAAACGAACCCATCACTGTTGCGAGTTAACAGCAAAGGACGTTGGCCAAGAGGTGGTGCTGATGGGATGGGTTCAGCGCAGGCGTGACCATGGAGGCGTGATATTTGTGGACCTTCGCGACCGGGAGGGGATCACCCAGGTGGTCTTCAACCCGGAAGTCGACGAAGAAGTTCACCGGAAGGCACATTCGATCCGAAATGAGTTTGTGCTGGCGGCTCGGGGAACCGTGGTACCCCGGCCTGAGGGGATGATCAATCCGAAGTTGAAAACCGGCGAGGTTGATGTGATGGCCTCAGAACTGAGGATACTCAACCCGTCAAATACCCCCCCTTTTGTCCTGGAAGACAGTACGCAGGTAGCGGAAAGCCTCTCCCTAAAATACCGTTACCTTGATATGCGTCGCCCAGCACTTCAGAAGAACCTCATCCATCGGCACGCGGCGGCCGCTGCCATTCGTTCCTATCTGAACAAGCTCGGATTCGTCGACATAGAGACGCCGTTCCTGACCAGGAGTACGCCGGAGGGTGCCCGTGACTACCTGGTACCAAGCCGGGTCAATCCTGGTCAGTTCTATGCACTGCCCCAATCGCCTCAGATCTTTAAGCAGCTCCTGATGATAGCGGGCTTCGACAAGTATTACCAGATCGTACGGTGCTTTCGAGACGAAGACCTGCGGGCAGACAGGCAGCCAGAATTTACCCAGATCGATGTGGAGATGTCCTTTGTTAACGAAGATGACGTGATGGCACTCACGGAAGGAATGCTGGCCGCGGTTTTTCACGAAGTTCTGGGCGAAAAAATACAGCGACCGTTCAAACGTTTGACGTACCAGGAAGCAACCGGTCGGTTCGGCTTGGACAAGCCGGATCTGCGATTCCCGCTGGAACTCAAAGACGTGTCTGACATTGTCGGCACTTCACAATTCAATGCCTTTTCGGACGTTGTAAGATCCGGTGGTCTTGTGAAGGCACTGAATGCCAAGGGATGTATTGACTTTTCCCGCAAGGAGATTGATGAGCTTGGGGCCTTCGTGGCCATTTATAAGGCCAAGGGCCTGGCCTGGATCAAGGTGCGACCAGATGCCTGGCAATCACCCATTGCCAAGTTCTTCTCTGATTCAGAACGGGAATCCTTGCGCCAACGTCTTGATATGGCACCCGGTGACTTGGTCTTCTTCATAGCCGATCAACCCAAAGTGGCCAATGAGGCCTTGGGATACCTTCGAAATCACTTGGCTGCAAAGCTGGGGTTAGTCGACGAGAATCAGTTCGACTTTGTGTGGGTGACCCACTTTCCACTGGTCGAATATGACGACCAGGAAAAGCGGTACGTGGCTGTGCACCACCCCTTTACGGCACCTCTCGACGAACATGTGGACCTTCTTACCCAGGACCCCCTTGCAGTTCGATCCAGGGCCTATGATCTTGTCCTAAACGGGGCAGAGATTGGGGGAGGGAGCATCCGAAACCACCAGCGCATCATCCAGGAAAAGGTGTTTGCGGCCCTGGACATTGATCGCAGTACCTACGAGAACAAATTTGGCTTTCTCTTGGAAGCCCTTGATTTCGGCGCCCCACCTCACGGCGGCATCGCACTTGGGTTTGACAGACTCGTCATGCTTATGACGAGACAGACCTCAATCCGCGATGTAATTGCCTTCCCAAAGACCCAGAAAGCGGCGTGTCTTCTCACTGAGGCCCCCTGCGAGGCATCTGTCACTCAACTTGAGGAGCTCTCCCTGAGAGTTCGCAGCATGAAGAAGTAGAATTGGAGGGATATACAGCCTTATTTGTAGAACAAGAGTTGGAGTTGACCGTTTCTAACCTCAGTGAGGTATACGTCGTCTATGCCCTGATGATCCCGCGGTCCGAAATTGATGACAGCTCCAATGCCCACGTAGTGCTCCTTGATCGACTCCAGTGCCCGGATAAATCCTTCCCGGGAAATTTCCCGTCCCGCCCGTCTCAAGGCTTCAATGAGAATCCTCGCATTGATGAAGCCTTCAAAGCTTACAAAATTCGGCGTGTCTTGAGGATAGTACTGGGACAACAGTCGAGAATACTGCTCCGTCGCGGGCAACAGAATCCGCTGGGTGGGCGGGGGGACAACTTGCGTAATAAAGACCCCCTCGCCGGCCTCACCAAGTTCTTGAACCAATTTGTCCGCACCCACAAAAGAGACATTGTGAAATAACGGGTTGTACCCTCTCGCCCTGGCCTCCTTGATGAACTTGGCACAGGGGCTATATGTTCCTATCATGATGACTGCTTGGGCCTTAGATGCCTGGATCTTATCAAGGGCCTCCTCAATCTCCAGCGTTCCCCGTACGAAACTCCCTGTGGACACGGGAGAGAGACCATATTTTTGCAGGGCGATCTGTGTTCCTTTCAAGCCGTCAAAACCATAGTCGTCATATTGATAGAATACCGCTATACGGCGCAGCTCCTTTTCTTCAACAAAGTAGCGAACCACAGCGTTCGTTTCTTGGTAATAGGACGATCGGACATTGAAGATATAGTGTCGGAAAGGGAAGCGCAGCTTATCGGCTCCGGTGAAAAGTCCGAGCAGAGGGATCTTGTTCTCTTCTACGATGTCAATGATCTTTACCGTGGTCGGCGTCCCCACATAGCAGAAGAGGCAAAAGACCTTGTCCTTGAAGATAAGCCTTTTGGTATTCTCCACACACCGCGGTGGGTCGTATCCGTCATCATAGGCGATCACGGTGATCCTGCGGTGGTGGATGCCGCCCTCTCTGTTTATCTGCTCGATCAAGCACATCGCACCATGAAGATATTGGGTGCCCAGGAAGCTGGCATGGCCGCCCAGGGCCAAAGATGAACCGATAACTATCTCATTCGGAGTCACTCCTGGTGCCGAAACAGGATTCACGGGCGGTGCCTGAAGGACCTCTTCTTCTTCGATTGGGGGCGCTTCCAGGCGCAGATAGCCATACAAGCTGTAAATGCCAAGCCCAATCAAGATGACGATCACGCCAAGCCATATCCGCTGCAAAGTATTCTTCCTCCCCAGCTAGGCTATGCAAGCACTTTGTCTATCTTATCCATCAGCGCCATGGGACTGAACGGTTTCACTACATAGTCATCGGCACCGACCGCCAATCCCCTGTCTTTGTCCGCCTGTTGCCCCTTGGCCGTGAGCATAATAATGTATATGTCCTTTGTATCAGGGTCCTGTTTTAGGAGCCTGCAAACATCAAAACCATCGAGCTTACCAGGCATCATGATGTCCAATAGAATGAGGTCGGGCCTGCGCTTTCGTGCTGCCTTCAAGGCCTCATCACCAGAAGAGGCATGAAGAATTTCAAACTCGCTCACGGAAAGGGTGACTTCTACCAGCTTCCTGACCTTCTCCTCGTCATCTACAATCAGTATCTTCTTCATCCTGAACCTCAATCCTTGATAAATGGTAATCCAAAACTGACCGTGGTCCCCTTACCCACCTCACTTTCCACATCGATGTTGCCATTGTGAGAGTCCACAATGTATTCTGCAATGGAGAGTCCAAGTCCCGTACCGGCAACATGTTCTGTCGTCTTTCGTTCAACGCGGAAGAATTTGTCAAAGATGCGGGGAAGATCTTGTTGTGATATTCCTATCCCCTGGTCTTGAACACTAATCCATACCATATCAAGCTTCTTGTACGCCCTGCACACGATCTCCCCGTACGGGGCGTATTTTATGGCGTTATCAACCAGGTTCTTTATGACCTGGCCAATTTTTTCCGCATCAGCATTGACGAGGGGCAGGCCTTCTTCTATCTCTGTGACAATGCGGCTTCCCGCCTCCGCCCCTGAGTAGAACTTGACGTTTTTCGTCAACAGGCTGGCCAGTTGGACAGGTCTTTTCACAAACCCAAAGTCCTTTTGTGATTCTATCCGCGAAATATCCAAGAGATCATCAACGATCTTGCTCAGGCGAATTGATTCCTCGTTAATGAAGCCCAAGAACTCTTTCTGCTGGCTCTCGGTCAGAGGTCTTGTCAGCAGAAGCTCACTGTATCCCAGAAGCGTTGTCAGCGGCGTACGCAGTTCGTGAGACGCTATGCTCATAAACTCCGACTTGACCATGTTGGCTTCTACAAGTTCATTCTGAATGCTTCTTAGCTCCTGGTTGCTCTTTTCCAGTTCCTGCGTGCGCTGGCGCACCTTTTGCTCAAGGGTCTTGCTGTATTGGTCAATCTCCTCTTTGGAGCGTGCTAAATCCAGAGCCATCCGGTTGAATGCAGTGGCCAAAGCCCCAACCTCGTCCCGCGAACGGACTGTGGCCCTCTGGGAAAGATCTCCCGATGCAAGCTTCTTGGTGACATCTGTCAGGCGGTGAAGCGGCCTGATGATGGGGTTGGAGACTTGAAACGAAAGCATGATCCCCATGAGAATACCCATAGCGGAGATCAGAAGGCCAAATTTGAAGATTTCTGACAGGTGTGTGTAATAATGGGTAGCGTCATAGCCCACGCTTACAACCCCTTCGAATTCATCCCCTATCTTTAGGGGCATATCGACCATATATATTTTCTGATGAGGAAACAGCCTGGTATAGATGGCCGCCCCATTCATAATGGCCCTGACACCTTTGTCATCGGCAATCATACCGACTCTGTTCAAGTCATTTGCAGCAATAATGCGGCTGTTATCATCGACAATCATGATACGCGAGATGATCCCAGCTTCCGCAGTCAGTCTGTCGACCAGTCTCTGAACATGGATCAGTTCGTTGACATCCCGCATGTTCTTGATACTGTAACTGAGTGACTCAGCCATGATCCGGCTGTCTCTTCTCATCTGCTGAAGGAGCTGGGTTTGATCTTTGGAGCTCGCTCGCAGATAGTCCCGCAATTCAAAGGCAACTTCGAGCGCACCAAGGATCTGATCTCCGCCCGTCAAGGGATAGACCGCAACATAGACCTCCTCTCCCATTTTTGTGTCAAATCCACTAACGTAGTAGCCCCCCTGCAGACATTCCGAAATCATGGGAGATGGCGCCACCTCACCTACCTGCTCTCTGAAGGTGGCTGACGTAATCCGGCCCCTGTTGTCTATCACCCATACGCCAAAAACCCCTTCAGTAAGCGACAGTTCTTCCACGAGTGTTTGCAGGTTGACTTTTTCAGCAATACTCTTGCGACTCGTGAGACTGATAATCAGAGCACGATTCAAGATGCTGGCATTGTTCTGCATGTTGGTGAGCAAGCTCTTCCTTTCGTGCATATAGCTCACCCAAAAGGAGAGTAAGCCGACGAAGACGAGCAACCCAAACATGGAAGAGATGATCTTGGTCCTAATGCTCATGTCTCTTAGAGAAAGCATTGGTACCTCCTGATCTCTTTGGTTCGAACCTATCTGCGAAATAACGTGGATGCGATAGCTACAGCCAGAATCATCCACATAATCAGAAGAGTAGTAGACAGAAACACAGAAC
>JASFIH010000015.1:0-8985 GCA_050122775.1 Deltaproteobacteria bacterium | reverse complement strand
AGCCCTACTGATTGGGGTGTAGGGGCGTGTCACGGCAACTGCTCTATGATTGCGCTCATTGAGTGCGCTCACAAGCCGGACAAAAAAACGGTCGGCCCCACCGAATTGCTTACTGCCGATGATGTGAAGGGAGTCCGTCATCTTTGTGTCGTCAGCCTTGGCAAACTCACACCAACGGGGAGTTTACGGGCTACTGTCTAACCATGTTGCTTCCCGCAAGTCCCGACCTCTGGTGGGGAATCTCACGAAGAGCCGACTCTGGATGCCGCGTGCTGCAATATAAGATTCTTCACTGTAGCTTCTTCTTGTGTTTCATGTGCAGCTTCCAGAAATAGCCGATGAGACTATCTCCATATGAGATAGCTTTTCTGGGAAGCACAAATATATCGTCGGATGGTGTCGCGCTGCCACGAATGCAGCTCAAACCAGCTTTATACCCTGCTTTTTGTACAGTAGCTATTACCTCGTCGTCAAAATCACCATTCGGATAGCAGAAGTAAAGTATATCCTCGCCCAACAATGCTTCCAGGTCGGCTTTGCTACGCACAATCTCCTCCGTCTTTTGTAAGGAGCTTATGGTGGTCAAGCTTGGATGACTCACGGTATGTGAACCAAAGGTGATGTTCTTTTCCCTCAGCTCCATGATAGTGTCGGTGCCCATCAACGTCGGCGCAGGGCGTCCCTGATCTGCAAGCCATTGGGCATTTCTACCCAGAAGCCCAGTGACCAAGAACACAGTAGCAGGGAAATTATATTGCTGCAAAATCGGTAAAGCGTAATCCTGAAAATTCTGACAACCGTCGTCAAAGGTCAATACTATGGCCTTCCGGGGCAGAGGCCTCTTGCCAAACAGTGCACCAAGGGCCTGTTCAAGGCTGATGACCTTGTATCCGAAGCGATGAAGATATCCCATTTGGGCCTTGAAACGCCGAACGTGACAAAAACCTGCCCGGTGCGCAGAAGGCCGAGCAAATTCGCCAACCTGGTGGTACATCAAAATCGAAACCCTTTTTATTGAAGCAATTGCCGACAATGCGAAGCCTTCTCAGGTGTTGGGATCAGAGAAGGAGGCTTCCTGCAGCTTTCTCAACCGAGCCCTCTTCCTTCTTTCTTTTCGACGGCGCCGTTTCGCCAGGTCTTCGGGATAGAGATGGGGGTAATGCCGTTTCCACCTCTTGTGAAACCAGAACCATTGTTCGGGGTATGCCCTTATGGCGCGTTCAATAGCGTTATTCATCATTTGTGTGTTGGTTCTTAAGTCATCGCGCAGATTACTTGTCTTCTTTAGGGCAAGAGGAGGTTCATAAATGGCCGTGAGACCGCCGTCCTTCTCTCTGACACAGAAGCCCGGAATCACGGGACTGTTGTATCTTCGGGCCAGTATGGCTGCGGCAGGCGTGGTGGTGACAGTTTTGCCGAAGAATTGAGTTTTGATCCCTTCCGAGTACAGCGTTCCCTGGTCAATCAACATTGCGACCAAGTGACCCTCGTTTAGGGTGCGGCCCATCTTTGACAGGGCCCCACCTTTGTCCAAGACCACGCTGCCAAAACGGCTCCTGAGCCTATGAATCCAGTGATTCAATATGCTTGGCCGTATCCGTCTGGCAACGAGCACCAACGGAGACTGGACCCAGCAGGAGGTAAGCATATGAGCCATTTCCCAGTTTCCCAAATGCGCGGAAATCAATATAGCCCCTTTGGAAGATTTCAAGGCGTTCAGGAGATTCTCTTGGCCCTTGATGCGCCCCCTTCGCAAGATATCTTCTTGGGAGGAACCGGCCAGTTGAAGAAGTTCCAAAACCGTGGTGGCCGTATTCTGAAAGACTTTTCTTGAAAACTGCCTGACGCGAGTCCGGGACCAGGTGGGATATATGAAGTGCAGATTGCGCTCTACGATGCGCCGGTGACGTCTGTCCAAAAGGTATGCTATTATACCTAACAGCTTAGCTGCACGATTCATATGCTGTTGCTATATCTGCACCAAGAAGGACTGTGACGCAACGCTGCTGCGTCAAAATTCCCCCGGATTGGACACGCCTCTCTCACCTTTTGCCTACAGCTTGTTTCAAAACCCATCTACTCGCTTCGCCAAAATTGCAGAAGCCCTGCCCTGCCCCTCAAACAGTTACAATGCTTCACGGGGCACTTCGCTTAGGACTCTGTGTAAGAAAGGCAGACGAATCAACGGGTTTTGTAACCTCGTAACCCCTATGCTGGTATAGAAACACTTAACCTGTCAGTCGGTCAAGGGGTAAGTTGGAAATCCCCTTGGGTGTTGCAGGGTTGCAAGGCGCTGCCGTCTTCACCGAGCGAGGCAGCTATTGGCAAGAGGCCAAACAGCCAAACCTTCCTGGATTGACAAAAGGCCAAAAGAAGGCTAAAAGGTCCGTCTCGGGCTGCAAAATGCGTTGAGGGTGGCACTTCCGGGCTTTCAGTGTCTTTTACAGCCGTGTCTGCCATGGGGAGTCTTTGAGAACTTGGAAGGAGAATGATTCAATGAATATTTGTGTTGTGGGTGTGGGCTACGTCGGGCTTGTTACAGGGACTTGTTTTTCCGAGTTTGGCCTGCGTGTTACTTGTGTGGCGAAGGATGAGTCAAAGATTCGCCGGCTCAAGCAGGGGAAAATCCCGATTTACGAGCCCGGACTCACGGAACTGGTTAACAAGAATTTGAATGAAGGGCGCCTATCCTTTACGACGGATATCCGGGAAAGCGTCCGGAACGCTTTGGTCGTTCTTATTGCTGTGGGCACGCCTCCGGATGAAGAGGGGGCTGCTGACCTGAGATACGTCCAGGAGGTGGCCAGGTCAATCGGCGAGACAATGAACGGTTACAAGGTTGTAGTTACAAAGAGCACCGTTCCTGTGGGTACGGGCAAACTCATTGCATCAATCATCCGAGAGAACCAGACCGAACCGTATCCCTTTGACGTGGCTTCCAATCCTGAATTTCTGAGGGAAGGCTCAGCTATTGAGGACTTCATGCGCCCTAACCGGGTGGTCATTGGTGCCGAGAGCGATCAGGCCATTGCCATTCTCAAGGACCTTTACAATCCGCTATATCTGATTGAGACCCCCTTTGTGATCACTGACGTCGCGACGGCAGAGATGATCAAGTATGCGTCAAACGCCTTCTTGGCTACGAAGGTATCCTTCATCAATGAGATGGCTACGATTTGCGATGGCGTTGGTGCTGACGTGCACCAGGTTGCCAAGGGCATGGGCCTTGATAAACGGATTGG
Source organism: Deltaproteobacteria bacterium (assembly GCA_050122775.1). Classification (GTDB taxonomy): domain Bacteria; phylum Desulfobacterota; class Desulfobacteria; order Desulfobacterales. Next base: position 5,743 of record JASFIH010000015.1, on the reverse strand, counting down.
GCCCAAGTTTCTGCATCCAGGGCCAGGCTTCGGCGGGTCGTGCTTCCCGAAAGACACCAAGGCAATTAGCCAAATTGCCAAACAGCATGGGTATGAATTTAAGATCGTTGATGCTGTGATCAGGGTGAACAATGAACAGCCTGCAATAATGATTGAAAAGATCGTGTCGGCCCTCGAGGGAGACATAAAGGATACGACCATTGGATTCCTTGGCTTGACATTCAAGCCAAACACCGATGACATGCGAGAGTCTCCTACGATTCCTATTATTAAGGGCTTGCAAGAAAGAGGTGCAAGGATCCAGGCATACGATCCAGCGGGGATGTCACAGGCCCAGGAACACCTTCAAGATATTGACTACAAAGAGGACCTGTATGCCGTGGCTGAAGGCGCTGATGCCCTGGTTCTGGCCACAGAGTGGAACCGCTTCCGAAACATTGACTGGGAACGGATGAAAGGTCTTTTGAAACGGCTGGTCGTCATAGATTTACGTAACATTTACGAGCCGCGACGCATGCGCGAGCTGGGATTTCACTATACCAGCGTGGGACGGCCATGAAGCGGTAACATGTGTCACAAAAGCCTATGAGCATTCCTCGTGAGCCGACACCTGCCAAACTTGTGATCAGTCATTTCATGCAGGACAAACAGCTCCTTGGTGAGGTGGTAAAAGGCCTGTCTAAGTCTTTCGGGCCAGTTGATATAGTGAGCTCCTGGCTTCCTTTTGACCAGACGGATTATTATGCTGCTGAGATGGGTCGACCGCTTTTTCGTCGGCTGACCAGTTTTGGTGACTTAATTAAGCAAGATGCCCTTTCTGACATAAAGTGCTTTACCAATGAGCTTGAAAGTCGATTCTCCGACAAGGGGAACCGGCTTGTCAACATCGACCCTGGATACATCATGGCCGAGCGCTTTGTGCTGGCAACCGGGAAGAACTACACGCACCGTATCTACTTGAAAGCTGGGATCTATGCAGACCTGACCTTGATTTACTACAAAGGTCGTTTTCGTGCTCTGAGCTGGACCTACCCGGATTATGCTGGAGAAAGAATCATCCGTTTTCTTCAGTCAATAAGAGACAAATACATGTTTCAACTGGGGCACGCACAAGCATAGATGTTCTGGGTGAGAATGCATTCAGCGCTAGGCTTGACAGGTCATGGAAATGACGGCTGGATAGGAAGACCAATGGATACAGGTGCTGGTGGGCGTCTTTGGGGAGTGGTCACATGATTAAGAGTATGACCGCCTTTGGCAGGTCAGAAAACAAGGACGAAGGCTTGACCTACGCAGTTGAGATACGTGCTGTTAACCGACGCTATTTGGAAATCTCAGTGCGACTGCCCCGACAATTACTGCCCCTTGAGGAGCGTGTCAGAAAGTCGGTGGCAAACAGGATATCAAGAGGTCGGGTGGATGTGGTTGTCATTGTGAAGAACGATTCTGAGGCGGCTTCAGAAATTGAGGTAAATTTGCCACTTGCTAGGGCCTACCACGCAGCCCTGCAGAAATTGAGCGAAACCTTGGAAATGGATGAAAAGATTGGTCTAGAGCCACTTCTTCGTATGGAGGGGGTGATCGTGGCGACAGAAGCCGAAGTCGATTTGGAAAAGACGTGGACAGCTCTTTCGTCATGTCTCGGCGAAGCACTAGAATCTGTGGATGCCATGCGGATCTCCGAGGGGCAAGCCATTTATGACGATTTTCAGAAGCGCCTTGAATCTGTTGAGGAGGGTCTGTCCGGTATAAAGGCCTTAGCTCCGTCGGTATTGTCTGAGTATCAGAGCCGTTTGGAGGAGCGGATCACCATGCTCACGGAAGGCAAGGTGGAGTTAGATCAGAACCGACTGGCCCAGGAAGCCGCATTTCTGGTTGACAAGAGCGATATCACCGAGGAGATAGTCCGAGCCGAAAGCCACGTGCAACAGTTTCGCAGCATGATCGAATCAAACGGGCCGGCAGGGAGGGCCCTTGATTTTTTGCTGCAAGAACTCAACCGTGAGGTAAACACCATTGGTTCAAAGGGAGGGGACACCCAAATATCCCACATTGTCGTGGCCGTCAAGAGTGAGCTGGAGAAGATTAGGGAGCAGGTCCAGAATATAGAGTGACACTTAGCCGAGCCCTTGACGGGAGATACTGAAGGTTTAGAAATGGCTTCTAACGGTTTTCTCATGAAACATAGCAGGATGCGGAGGCAAGCATGGATACAGCTTTACTGAACATCGGATTTTCGAATACAGTCGTGACCAGCCGTATTGTTGCTATTGTCACACCAGGCTCTGCGCCTATGAAGCGTCTCAAGGAGGAAGCCAAAGCGGATAAACGCCTGATTGACGCCACGCAGGGACGGCGCACCCGTTCTATCGTCATCACGGATAGCAACCATGTCATTCTCTCTGCCATTCAGGCCGACACGATTTCGCAGCGATTTGTGACCGGATTCGAATTTAAGGAAGAGAAGAAAAAGGCATTATAACGTTGATGCCACCTCTCCGATAGGTAGCGAATATAGCCGCAATCACCGCCCGCATCAGCAAGCCTCGAACAGCACACACATAGCGTGAGGTGGGAGCCATAAAAGGGCATCTTTTCATTATTTCTGGGCCTTCCGGGGCCGGGAAGTCGACTATTGTCGACGCGGTCTTGAAGAAGAGACCCCAACTCCGTTATTCTGTCTCTTATACCACCCGCGCTCCCCGGCGCGATGAAAAGGATGGCGTCGACTATCACTTTGTCAGCGAGTCTGCCTTCTTCAAGATGATTGATGCCGGAGAATTGGCCGAATGGGCCGAGGTGCATGGACACCTTTACGGAACGTCGGCCCAATTCATCGAGGAGGCCCGTGTTGGCGGACAGGATGTCTTGCTCGATATTGATGTTCAGGGTGCAAGAAGGCTGTTGGAGAAGTATCCCGAGGCGATTTCCGTCTTCGTGCAGACGCCCTCTATAGCGGAACTTGAAAAGAGACTGATCAAACGCGGCCTGGATTCACCTGAAGCTGTGAAGCGACGTTTGAAAAATGCCAAGGCAGAGTTGGCACACACCCACCTTTACGATCACGTCTTGGTTAATGACGATTTGGGTCGGACGGTGTCACAGCTGGAAGCAATTATCCATGAAGCGTATCGCGATGGGTGATCTTCTCTATGGGATCCATCCCATATATGAGGCCCTTGCGGCCGGAAGGCGGGCGTTCAAGAAGGTCTATGTTTCAAAAAGCCCAGGGACGAAAGGCGTCCGCACCCTGCTGGAACGGGCTCAGACAGAAGGGGTCTCCGTCGAACATAGAACTCCGGACTTCTTTAGGTCGCGTTTGGGAGGCTTGGTCCACCAGGGCGTTGCAGCCCAGGTCAGCGATCTTCCCCTGGTTGACGAGCGTACGATTCTCAAGAAGGCTGAAGCAGGTCCCGGGCTTCCACTAATTTTGGCGCTTGACGGTATCGTGGACCCCCAAAACCTTGGGTCCCTCGTGAGGACCGCCTTGGCCATGGGAGTGCACGGCATCCTTCTCCCCAAGGTCCGGACAGCGCCTTTGTCCCCTGCTGTTTCAAAGGCCTCTGCAGGGGCCATGGAGCATATGCTGTTTGCACGGATTCCGAATCTCGTAGCGGCGCTTGGACGGCTCAAGAAGGCAGGAGTCTGGGTTGTGGGAGCCCACGCGGACTCAGAGCAACGCTTGGACCAGGCTGATCTCAATGTTGGCTTGGTCGTTGTCATTGGCGGCGAACACAAGGGGATTCGTCCGCTGGTTCGCAAGACATGTGATTATCTGGTATCAATTCCCCAGGAAACGATGGTAGATTCACTAAATGCAGCGGTGGCCGGGGCTATAGTTGTTTACGAGATTGTGAGGCAAAGGAGGAAAGCGAGCCGGATTTGATGGGTGGACGAAACGGTCATAGGAATGCATTGCATTGATGCAATTCAAGATCCATCCGGCACGCCTGCTATGCACCCGTATTCCAACAGCTATGACGTAATCGTGGTCGGGGCGGGCCATGCAGGATGCGAGGCCGCCCTGGCCGCGGCCCGTATGGGGCACCCCACCCTCGTGGTTACAGTGAACGTGGACCATATTGGAGAGATGTCGTGTAATCCTGCTGTGGGTGGCCTGGCTAAAGGGCATCTCGTGCGGGAGATCGATGCCCTGGGTGGCGAGATGGCCAAGAATATAGATGCCACTGGCATCCAGTTTCGCCGCTTGAACACAAAAAAGGGTCCGGCTGTGCAATCATCCAGAGCCCAGGCGGACAAGGAACGATACCGTCTTCGGATGAAACAAGTCTTGGAGCGACAGGAGAACCTGGATGTCAAGCAGGCAATGATTGACTCCCTTATTGTGGAAGGTGGCGTAGTAAAGGGCGTTGTCACGAGTATTGACGAGGAGTTTTTGGGAAAGACGGTCATACTCACCACAGGCACCTTCCTGAAGGGGCTGATACATGTGGGCCTAAAGAGCTTCTCTGCAGGGCGCATGGGGGATCCTGCGTCCAACAAGCTTTCAGATCACTTAAGGGTTTTGGGTTTGAGGGTAGGTCGTCTCAAGACGGGGACCACCCCCAGACTGGATGGGCGTACGATTGATTTCTCCAAACTCACACCTCAATATGGAGATGAGCCGCCCGTGCCTTTTTCCTTTGAGACAACGTCGATTGACCAGGATCAGGTGCCGTGTCACATAACTTATACAAACGAAAGGACCCATGAGATCATAAAGACCGGGTTGGACCGTTCTCCGCTATTTACAGGGGTCATCAAGGGAGTTGGAGCACGGTACTGCCCTTCGATCGAAGATAAAGTCGTCCGGTTTCCGGATAAGCCCAGGCATCAGGTCTTCTTAGAGCCCATGGGACTGGGGACAAGTGAGATATATCCAAACGGTGTTCCGACGAGCCTGCCAGTGGATATACAGTTTAAGATGCTTCGGTCCATTGAAGGGCTTGAGCACGCTGAGATTGTGAGGCCGGGTTACGCCATTGAGTATGACTATGTGGATCCGGTGCAGATCAAGCCGAGTCTGGAATGCAAGACCATTCGAGGTTTGTTCTTGGCAGGACAGATCAACGGCACGTCGGGTTACGAAGAGGCGGCTGGCCAGGGGATCATGGCTGGAATCAACGCGGTACGATACGTGCGGCGAGATTCCCCGATTATCCTGAGGCGTGACCAGGCCTATATCGGTGTCATGATCGATGATTTGGTCACCAAAGGGACCCAGGAGCCCTATCGGATGTTTACATCAAGGGCCGAATATCGCCTTCTTCTAAGGGAGGACAATGCAGATCTCCGACTTCGCGAAGTCGGTCGCACCATCGGTCTGGTCTCTGATCAAGTTTATGCGAAATTTGCCGAAAAGCGCATGGCCATTGACACACTCCTTGGCCTCCTTTCAGGGACGCGCCTGAGTCCAAAGCCGGAGGTGAAACAGACCCTGAGAAGTCTGGGGATTGGTGACATCAACCAGCCTGTCACATTGAAGGACCTGCTAAAGAGGCCTGGGGCAAAGCTGGAAGACATGGCTCAGCTTGATGGTCGGTTTTCTTCCTTTGACAATGAGGTGGCGGAACAGGTCAGTATCGTCATCAAATATGACGGATATATACGCCGTCAGATGGAGCAGGTCCAACGCCTGCAGTATTTGGAGGGGGCCAGTATCCCAGAGAGCTTTGACTATGCGGCCATTCCAGGGCTTTCGAACGAAGTCAAGGAGAAGCTTTCCAGTATTCGACCGGTTACT
>JASFIH010000014.1:0-9103 GCA_050122775.1 Deltaproteobacteria bacterium | reverse complement strand
TTGCCCCAGTCTTGGGTACATGAAATCGAAAAAGGGTGGCCATGACAAAGAATGATCTTCCACCTGGCTCCAGTTGATCCAATGTAGAGAGGACTTGGACCAACACAGCCCGACAACCCTTTACCAAAAAAGTATGGTTGTTTCAATCATGATGAGTCTCGTTGCTGCGGATCAAGAATGGTGAGAGCGGAATGACACATCATGGGAGGCGGCGGGCAGGGCAGTGGACGAACACGCTTATGCTGGTTCTCATAAGTATGGTCCGATTGGTTTAACGGAGCACGCCTCCGCTCTGGCCGGTTTGACCATTATTGAGCCTTCTGATGGCTCGCTCCGCTAGAATGCAAAAACTCGTCCCGCCTTGCGGGACTCAGACACTTTGCATTCTGACGCTTCGCCTCGCCAAGAAGGCTTCACAAAATGATCAAAATGGCTCGATCGAAGGCGCACATCCTAATTTGAAACGGACGGTACTGATGAGAATCAACAGGATTCATGTTTGGGGGGTGAGCCAAAACAAATAGCCACGTGCTCAGGTCATATGCCCAGGATTTCTGCAGCTATATCGACATGATTTGGAATATACCCCGCGGTGTAAGATGCGACGATCTGTTCGATGCACGGCACTGCGAATTCTTCGAGGTATCTTTGGACCTGTTGGGGTGTTATCTGGACACTGCCATCTCGGCGATGGTAGTTCCCTGAAAACACACAGTCGAGTTGTTCATTGCCCCCCTGCCAGTCAAATCCAACAATCTCCAAGATACGACTGCCCTCCCCGATGTGGCGAAGAGGGAAGACCAACCGTACCCCAAAACCCTTTGCCACCTTTTCATAAGAATCTAAGGCTTCCGGAATCTGATTCACTTTGATACTTCCATCATGATGCTCCCGCTCTCCTGAGATGATGGGGGCCCTGCCCAAGGTAACAGAAAGAGGGATACGGACGCTGTGGAGATAAAGGTGGCAGCCCACACAAGGGGTGTAAAATCCATATCTTGACATCAGTTCACTGATGAATCGGCCGTTCAATGCTTGCCACAGACCGGGTGATCCAAGGACTATCAAGTCGTGGACCCGAACTTCTGGGACTCGCATCGCGAGGCGCTCGACCGTTTTTTCGATCGTCTCCCAGGGTCCAAACTCCGTCCCGGTATAAACGTATGTTGGGAGGAGGTCTGTGAAGGCCTCCTCCCGCGTGCTTTTGACAGCTGCAGCAAAACTGTCACGGCCTGAGATTTCCACAATCGCCAGCCCAGACGCAGCCCCGTATTGTCCAAGCTTCTCCGGAGGAAGAAGCCATGGCGGCAGATCGATGACGCACTCGGGTTTTTCCAGATAGAGGTCTTTCAGCCGAGGGTCACGTCCGGGCATCTGTTTCTTCCCCAACATGGTTTTACGTTCTGCAGCGCTCACAGCAGCTGTGCACGGAGAATGGGGGGTCCCATTCGACCCCTCTCAGGCAACCACGAGTTTTCCCTTTGGACGGCGGCCAACCACTTCACCAATGATGGCTGCTGACTGGACACCGTGATTCTTGAGTGCTCTCAGACAGGCATCGGCTTGATCCGGGACAATACAGATCACCAGTCCACCAGATGTCTGAGGATCGAAGAGCAGCTCTTCTTCGTGGCCGGATATCTGGGCCATTTTTTCCCAAGACCCTTCAAGCAATTTCCTATTGGCCTCATTGCTTCCCGTGGTTTCGCCTTTTTGGTACATCCGGAGCGCATTGGGGTAAAATGGAAGGTTTTTGTGAAATAGCGTGATATGCGCACTGCTTCCGTTTGCCAACTCCAGGGCGTGCCCCATGATCCCAAATCCGGTGATGTCTGTGCAGGCATGAATATCAAAATGCAGGGCCTGTTCAAGGGCGGTTCTGTTAAGGGCAGCCACCTCAGGCAAAATGGCCTCCAATTCGCGATAAGGAAGCCTGCCGGAGCGGCTTGCATTAAAGAGAACACCCGTACCCAATGGCTTGGTAAGAATGAGCACATCACCTTGCTCGGCGTCACAGTTCGTAAGGATGCGTTCAGGGTGTACAATTCCGGTGACGGCCAGGCCGTACTTGGGTTCGTTGTCGTCTACTGAATGACCGCCAGCCATCAACGCGTCTGCCTCCATGACCTTGTCGTTTGCCCCGCGCAGTATGTCCTTCAGCAACCCCATGTCCAACTTCTTTGAAGGAAACATAACCAGGTTCAGGGCTGTCAAAGGTTTGCCGCCCATGGCATACACATCGGAAAGCGAGTTTGCGGCTGCAATCTGGCCGAACCAGTACGGGTCATCTACCGGCGGGGTTATGTAATCGACGGTACTAATGAGGGCGATATCCGGAGACAGGCGATACACGGCTGCGTCGTCACACGTCTCAAAACCTACCAACAGATTGGAATCTTTTGGTGGCTGCAAACCTTGCAGCGCATCCGACAGAACTGTCGGACCAATCTTGGCAGCTCAACCGCAGGTGCGTGATAGGCCGGTTAAGGTCTTTTTCTTAAGGAAAAACGGCATCTATCCTTGGGCCTTAGAGCCCGCCCAGCCCAAATAGTGATACAAAAATTGGCAGGAAGCGGGTTTCAGTAGCTTTCATATATTTCATATCATATTCGCATCCGCAGCCAAACTCTTGTCCCTATTCTCCAAACAATGTGATCTTGTTAGGTTTCTCCACCGGATACTTCGCCTCTTTCCAGGCTTTGATTCCACCTGGATACCGATTCACGTTTGTGTATCCGAGCTTCACTGCCCACATGGCGCCATTGTGGCTGCGGGTGCATTTTACGAAACCACAGTAGATCACGATAGCCTTGTTCTTATCGGGCCCCAAGAGCTTTAGAAAGTCCTCTTCGGTTTTCCCGCCTGTTTCTGTGGTCTTCCAATCTGGCATCTCCGGGATCGGAAACAGGAACTGCACGGCACCCGGAACATGGCTCTTTTTGTAGCTGGCCTCATACGGCATGGTGTCGACAATAACCATGTCTTTCTTGTCGTCTATCCAGGCCTTAAGTTCATCTGTTGTGATGATTTGGTAACCACCATGCTCCACTTCTCTCACCAGGTTGACGGCAATTCTCTCCGTGTCGAGCTCCTTTTTTCCAAAAGAAAGCCCGTTGGTCGCCGGGCCCAGAGTGAGGATCGAACACATCAACAGGACGAACAAAGCTTTTCCTTTACACATCGTGTTGTTTCCTCCCTTAACGCGGTTTGTTATGGCCAACTTCAGTGGGATGCTCGCTCTTGGAACAGACGAGGAGGCCCATCGCCACCCCAAAAGGTAAAGCGCCCCGGCAATCATCCCCAGGTCCCTGTATAAGGCGCTCCTAAGTGCACCGTGTTCCTTCAACTCCCTGGCCGAAAAGCATCCACAGTCTATGTCAAGGTCGTTCAGGATGCCGAACCAAAGGACAAAGGCGAACATGAGCAAGAGACCGAGGACGATGCTCAGGCTTCCGCGAACGTCAAGAATGAGCCCAAACCCGGAAATCAACTCCAGGAAAGGAAGGCCAATGGCCACCGAGGCAAGAAAGTTCTCCGGTACCAATTCGTAAGCGGAGATGATGTGAGCAAAGGCTTCCAGGTCAAGTAGTTTTGCCACGCCGGCCCATACAAAGATGACACCGAGGCCGACACGAATCGAGCGGTATGTCCACACGGAGGCGACGATGTTCTTGAGACCCTGCATCCTTGATCACACACTCTCAGCATGGCTTATTTGAAGAGCCAAGGCGTTGTTTTCTTGATCAAAACTACTTGATACACAGTGCGGAAGTCCAATACTTAATATCGATACAAGCCAGGATATGATATAGAAAATATCAATTGATGTTATGCCGATCCACACAGAGAGACCTTTATTGCACAACCTCTTTTCACTTATGTATATGAACCTTTTGACCCCCAGATGGACTTGCTCATGGAAGTAGTTCTGAAAAATATGTTCCGATTGGTCTGAGGGAGCACGCCTCCGCTCTCGCCGGCTTGACCATTGTTGAGCCTTCTCATGGCTCGCTCCGCTAAAATGCAAAAACTCGTCCCAAGGGCCTTAAACAGGATTTGCCCACTTGCGTGGGCCGCTTGCTTCGCCCAGAAGGGTGCCCCAAAAGGTTCAAAATTGTCGTTTCAAGAGGTTATGCAATAATTCTATAGATATGTTTCATTTTAGGTCAGGATGCGCAGGGAGGCTATGTAAGGGGTGTTCCGGGATCTGACGGGCCGTCAGGGACTACCAGTCGGGACGTGCCCTTGTTTGTAGCGGTAAGGACCATTCCGTGCGACAGAATCCCCATCAACTTGGCTGGCTTGAGATTGGCAACGATAACGACTTGCTTACCGATCAGATCCTGGGGCTGGTAGCTTTCCGCGATGCCTGCAAGAATAGTAAGCTCTTTTCCGGCATTGACCTTCAACTGCAGAAGTTTCTTGGACCTCGGGACGGTCTGGGCATCAAGCACCGTTGCGACCCGAAGATCCATCTTCTGAAAGACCTCCATGGAGATCTCGGGCTTCACAAAAGCCGATGGCCCGTTTGAACTCTCGATCCGGTGACTCACCTGCTGCTCGGTTTCTTGTTCGACCCTCGGAAACAGCGTAATCGTCTTTGGAAGTCTGGTACCGGCCAGTGTCTTTCCCCAAACGCTGAGGCCGCTGATGCTCTGAAAGTTCTTGGGCGACGACATACCAAGATGCTCTTGCATGACTTGGGCTGTTTTCGGCATGACGGGATAGATAAGTCCTGCAATAATGCGGAGGCCCTCCAGGATGTTGTAAAGGACGGCCTGAAGTTCATCGTGTTGGGGCTTTCTCTTTGCAAGCTCCCATGGGGCAGTGACGTCTATGTATTTGTTGATGTGGTTGATGAATTCCCATACGGCCATCAGAGCTTTGTGAAAGGCAAGGTCCTGCATGGCTTCTTGATATTCCTCGACAACCCTGTCTGCATGTGCCTTGAGGTCAAGACCCAGGTCACTCTGCAGGGCTCTACCACTCTCCGGTACAACACCTTTCAGATACTTATGGACCATGGTGAGACTGCGGCTAAACAGATTTCCAAGGTCATTGGCCAGGTCAGAGTTAATACGCTGAATCAGAGCCTTTTCGCTGAAATTGGAGTCGAGGCCAAAGACCATCTCCCGCATGAGAAAGTATCGGAAGGTGTCTGCCCCATACAGATTCTTGAGCTCCAGGGGTTCTACCACATTGCCAAGGCTTTTCGACATCTTACTTTCGTCCACATTCCAATACCCGTGAACATGAAGGTGTCGATAAAGGGGGATACCCGCTGCCTTCAACATGATTGGCCAATATATGCCGTGCGGTTTGAGGATATCCTTGGCAATCAAATGCTGCACGGATGGCCAGTACTTCTTGAATAGCTCACCGTCTGGATATCCTATGGCCGAAACATAGTTCAGCAGAGCGTCAAACCAAACATAGGTCACATAGTCGTCGTCAAAAGGAAGCGTGATGCCCCACTGCAGCCGGCTTTTGGGGCGGGATATGCAAAGATCGTCAAGGGGTTCCCGCAAAAATGCAAGTACTTCATTCCTATAACGCTCGGGACGGATGAAGTCCGGATTGGTATTGACGTAATCGATAAGCCAGTCCTGGTATCGGCTCATCTTGAAGAAGTAATTTGACTCCCTGATCACTTCGGGGATCGTTTTGTGATCTGGGCACCTGCCATCTACCAACTCCCGTTCCGCATAAAAGCGTTCACATCCGAAGCAGTATGCGCCCTCGTATTCGCTGAAGTAAATATGTCCCGCATCGTATATGTTTTGAAGAACCTCTTTGACAATCTTAATGTGGCTGGCGTCTGTGGTGCGGATAAAATAGTCATATTCTATGTCAAGCTCCGGCCACAGTGTCTTGAAGAGTTCACTGATCTGGTCTGCATAGGCGAGTGGGCTCACGCCTTCCGCCTTGGCCGCTTGGACAACCTTATCACCATGTTCATCAGTCCCTGTTAGAAAATAGGTATCGCGACCGCACATCCGGTGGAATCGATTCAGGACATCGGCCACAACCGTCGTGTACGCATGGCCAAGATGAGGCCGGGCATTCACGTAATAGATGGGAGTCGTAATATAGAACTGATTCACGCAGCGGTCTCCTCAATGATCTCTTCGAGGCTCACGTCAAGCTCATGTCCGTCATCGGTCTTTATGGTAATTGATTCCTGCAGTATATTGTGTCTGACCACCTTTCCGCTTCCGATCTTGGTACGGACAAACTTGCCGGATTGAGGGAACTTGGATTTGAGTTCGCAGTACGTCTTATGTTCGAATGCCAGACAACACATAAGCCGTCCACACAAGCCGGATATCTTGGTCGGATTGAGCAAGAGGCTTTGCTCCTTGGCCATGCGGATTGATACCGGCTCAAAATCGGTCATGAATGCGCAGCAGCAAAGTGCGTGGCCACACCTCCCGATACCGCCACAGAGCTTGGCGCGATTGCGTACGCCGATCTGGCGCAATTCAATGCGCGTTCGATAGGCTTTTGTCAGCATCTTGACCAATTCTCTAAAATCGACGCGCCCATCGGCTGTGAAATAGAAAGTCAGCTTGCTTGCGTCAAACGCGCTTCGGACCGACACAAGGTTCATTTCAAGTCCAAGCTCGTCAATGCATTTTAGACAATAGCCATGCGCGTCTCTTTCCAGCTGAACATTCTTCCTGTGCTGGGCGCAATCCGCATCATTGGCTAAGCGATACACCTTCTTGCGCTGTATCTTGGACTCTTCCTCGCTGACAGGTCTGGCGGGTGTAACCACCGTGCCAAGTTCAAGACCGTCCTCCGTTTCCACAATCACTTGACTGCCAGGGGCGAGCACAAAAAGCCCGGCATCAAAATTGAATGTCCGGCCCCTGGGTCCCACGCTTATCCCTACAATCTTACCCATAGTATCTCCATACGATAGGTGACTAAGGCGCGCTTTTTCATCGGCCCTCGCCTTGCCATCGAACACGATCTGAGGCTTTGAGATAGTTCTTAGAATCTGAACAGAAAAGACGCATCATCATGACCTCCAAGGCCAACCGCGGGTTCGCATTTCGGGATATGGCGGCTTGTGCGGCATGCACCACCTCTACCTTTCTCAACAGCTCACCAACCGGTTCTCCTTGGGACATATCTTCGATCTTGGTAACGTAATCTTTGTTAATGATCCTGTCAGGAGAAAACTTACACATGAGGCTGTCCCTATACCACGTCATGAGGATATCCAAGGCGTCTGCCAATCCGGCCTTATCACGGGACAGGGAATCAGCAAAACCAAAGATAGGCTGCAGCGACCTCTTGGAAAAGGATGAAAGTTGCTCAAGAAGATCCCCACGCCAGGCGGTCCACTTTTCTCCATCCACCGACATTGCCTTACCCAGGCTTCCCCTCGTGGATACAGCTAGGGTCGTTGCGGTCTGTCGGTCCAGCCCGCGAACGTCTACCAAGAAGTCAGCAACCTTTTCATATGAAATCGGTCTGAAAGCGATTTGCTGACATCTGGACACAATGGTCGGAAGAAGATCCGTTGTCTGACTTGCCGTAAGGATGATGAGCGTGCGCCTGGGCGGTTCCTCGAGGATCTTGAGAATCGCATTTGAGGCTTCCAGGTTCATGGCCTGTGCCTCATTGACGATGACGATTCGCCATTTCCCTTCCAGGGGGGCAAATCTAAGTTGCCTCGACAAGGTCCGAACCTGGTCGATTTTGATGAAAGCCCCTTCAGGTTTTAGCCTGATGATATCTGGATGAGAACGGGAAGCCACCTTCTTGCACGAGGAACACACATTGCAGGCGGATACGCCAACAGGGTTCAGGCAGTTGAGAGCCATACCCAAGGCCTCTGCTGTTCTTTGCCTTCCGATCCCGTCTACCCCGGTGAACAACAGGGAGTGGGGGATATTCCCCTTATAAAGCATTTGGGTCAGGAACCGAACAGGACGCTCCTGGCCAATAATCGATTCAAAACTCATCCCCTGCCGCCTCGTCGGAAAACCACCATGCGTCTGAAGAGGTGTCCAGAATTTGCCTGGCCAGAGATTGACCAACACTGGTTCGCACCCGACCTACCACGTGAGGCAGCCAGGCCTTCGGTGCGGGGCTCCCCGCATCCTGGAGGGCCTTAAGTTCCAAAACCAGCGCCAACTGATCTGCGTCGTGGGCGAGCTGGGCTTCCAGGGTCTCTCCTGAACCAAACTCCTGAATAAGGTCGGCGACTGCCTTTCCAAAGGGAAGATCTCTGGTCAGATCTGCAATGGCTCGAGACTCTTGTGCCGAAACATACTTCTTCTGAACGTAGTTGAGATCCCCTGTCCTTGCCTCAATGAGGTCATGCACAAGGCATATCTGAAGCAATTTAAGGGCATCTGCCTCAGGGGCCATCTTTGAGAGAACATACCCAATAAAGGCAGTCATGAAGCTATGGTCAGCAATCGATTCACTGCCAGCTCCCAAGAAATGAAACCCGGACCTGGGAATATCTTTCAAAATTCTGGCCTCAAAAAGCAGATTTGCTATGGCTTTCATAATGCGTATTCGCTCAGTATGCATTCTGAGTCATGTTTGGTGTTTAGGCAAGGGTCCAGGCCCGAGTGCGCAGGGCTAAGGGCGCAAGGCCTTTTGCCTTATGCCATTAGCCCTGTCATTCGGACCCCAACGCCGTGTCAAGACCGCTTAATTTTCAGCTAATTTATGAGGTCTTCTTAGGACAAATATGTATACAATTGCGCGAACGAAGGCAACCTGAAAATGACTTGACACCCTCATGCACCTCATATAACTTCCGCTGCAAATTGCGCGTCTCGCAGTGGGTACGCGGGGTAGGTGTTCTTCCTAACAGCGGCGTTGCCGTCACCGATTGGCTATCAGACCAACAGTTTCATCAATGCGCAGCTTCGAGCCGAAACTCCCCCCTTCCTGAGCGAATAACACGACGCTGGATTACAGTAAGGGATCCCATGCCAGTTGCAAGTGGCAGTGACATTATTCAGATGATTCTTTATGCAGGACCGATGGTTCGCTTCGTCCTGTTGCTTCTTCTGTGCTTCTCCGTTGTTTCCTGGGCTATCATCTTCGGAAAATATCGCTCCATGAGAAAGGC
>JASFIH010000013.1:0-9111 GCA_050122775.1 Deltaproteobacteria bacterium | reverse complement strand
ACGTATAACATGGAATACCTGGCTTGGAAAGGTGCAGCGTTAGACCCCTTAAGGGTTGATTTTGTGCAGGTATTATACTAATAGGCCTTCTGAGCGAAAGGGGGGCGGTTTATGGCGATTGAAGATGTCATCCGGTACTACCAGGAGCCGGACAAAGTCAAATCGAAAAAGAGGCTTCGTCCTTCCGACAATGTCAACGCTGACCTCAATTTTCTTACCATCGACGATATTATCTATCGTTACATATGGAATACCCATCCCCCTGGAGAAGTCCTCAAAAAGATTACCCCCGAGACCTATCAAAAGAAATACAGACAGCTATACGGCAAAAAGGCTTTCGGCGGAAAGATGGTGGTTGTGCGCGCCGGCATTGATGCGCCAGTTGACGACAACGGCCGGCTCACCGGAACTGAGCGGATCCGACTTGCTATTCCAACCATGGAAGAGCTCTCTGGCTACGGTGCACGAGTGGTTGTCATTGGGCACCAGGGCCGCGCCGGTAAAAAAGCCTTCATAGGGCTGGATCAGCATGCGAGAGTCATCAGAAGGCTCATGAACCTCCCAGGACAACCGAAGAAGACGGTAAAATACCTGGGCAACTTTACTGAAGAGAAGGTCATCACCAGAAAGATTGGTTCGTTAAAGGACGGTGAGATCCTGGTCCTTAACAATATCCGCTTCTTGGTGGACGAGGTTTTCATACGGGGAAAAGCCGGACTCAGGCCACATGAAGTCAATGAGGGTTCGCGTTTTGTCTCGATCATAGAACCTCTGATCGATTTTTATGTCAACGATGCCTTCAATACCTCCCACCGCAAGCATTCCTCTATGATAGGCTTTGTCAATGTTTTGAATCTTGTTGGCAGACAGACCGAAAGCGAAATGATGGAAAACAAGCAGGTTATTCACATCATCGAATATCCCTTCATTCCCATTTTTGGCGGTGTGAAGGTAGGAGACTATGTCGGTCTGATCAAAAACTCGGTCTTGTCTGAAAAGGTGCTGTGCATTCTTTTGGCAGGTCTCCCAGGGATTGTTGCCTTACTGACCAAGGAATCCACCTTGGGTGAACCGTACAATTTTGGGGAGGCCACGGAAAGCTTCCTGGAAAAACATGTCACAAGAGGCCTGGACAAAATGTTGCGGGAACTCCACACACTTCCCGCAGGGCGAAAGAAACTCATATCGCCGGTCGACTTCTTGGTCCAGTATGACTCGCACATCATGAATATGACCCCTGAAGAAATCCATAATCATCCCGGGAAGAACAAATTCAATCTCTGGAGCATTGGAGAAGAGACCACGAAGAAGTTTGTAACCCGCCTCCTGCAGGCTAGAACCATTTACAAGAAGGGGCCTGTTGGAAAGGCTGAAGAGGCAGGATTTGAGGGGCCGGAGCGGGCGATACTGCAAGCCATCATGAAGGCCAAACAAAACGGTGCATACACAATCACGTCAGGCGGTGATAGCACCGAGATCGCAAAGAGGCTTGGATTGGATGAGCAGTCCCTTTTTTCACGTCTGAGCGATGCAGGCGGAGCCTTTGTGCATGTGTTGGAAGGTAATCGGATTGCCTGGCCCATGCTTCAACTGAACACCCACTGGAATCTCTTCTACGGAAAAGATCTCAGATACGGCCTTCCCTTCAATTACTCCCTCAAATCACGTTACCGCCTAAACCTGACCATTCCCCAGAAGCCCCTTCCAAAGTCTCTTCGCTATGAGCGGCCGCGCTAAGATCGCTTTAACCCTGTCAGCGGCTGCGGGCATTGGATGCCTGGTCTTGGTCGCGTGGTTCACGTGGCCACCCCTAAAAGAAAGAGTCGCAACCTGGTATACCGTCATTACAGATCCTGCGCGGGTTGAAGCGTTCATGATGGTCTGGGGCCCGGTTGGTGCTCCGCTTGCCTTTATTGGGGTTCAGATCTTTCAGGTCGTGCTGGCCCCCATTCCCGGAGAGGCAAGCGGGTTTGCTGGCGGTTATCTCTTTGGCGCTGCACCGGGTCTTGTCTATTCCACCATTGGCCTTACTGTGGGTTCGGTGATTAACTTCGTGTTGGGCCGAAAACTGGGTAGACGTTATGTGGCAAAATGGATGTCTGCCGAATCGCTCAACAGATTTGATGGATTGGCCAAGCGCCAAGGCGCCATCTTGTTTTTCATCTTCTTTCTCTTTCCGGGATTTCCCAAAGACTATCTCTGCATCTTTCTTGGATTGACCGGTCTCTCCTTGAAGGCCTTCATACTCATGGCAGGGATCGGTCGGATCCCGGGCACCCTGATGTTGAGTCTGCAGGGAGCGCAGGTCTTTCGCCAGGATTACGCCACCCTCGCTGTCTTGATTGCCATTTCTCTGGCCTTTGCTATTCCCGCTTACCACTGGCGGGAGCGTATCTACGCGTGGATAGATCGCTCAAACCAAATCCGCAGGTGAAACCTTCACACATAAGATAAACACGGCTCGCTTATTCACATCAGCGTATAAGATATTGACTTCGCGTGGTAATTCGGCTATGATTTATAGGCAGTGATAGCAAACCACAATTGTCGAAGCCGTGCTGCCTGGCGTGTGTTTGTGGGAATTACGCTTGAAGCTTTAGGGAGGGGGTGCCATGGCCCACTGGGGTTATCGTGAAGTGCTGAGCCGCCAAGACAGGTTGAGACGGTCCATCTATGAAACCCTCAGGGATGAGCTGGATGCTTATCTCCTGGAGTATGGTCTGGTGGGGTCGTATCAGAGCTTTGTGAAACAGGGTATTCCATATCCTTTTGTGGAAAAACGCGAGTTGAAACCGAGGGCTCGCATTCCTGATGTGGAATATGAGTTGCACAATCGGTTCCTGGTCATCTTTGTGGAGGACCGGATTCCTGGGGTCTACAAGAAGTACGTGCGTTTCTTTGATGATAACAAGGTAACAAAAGAAAATTTGATGCGATCTGAGACGGTCCGGTTTTCAAAGAAGTATTTCAGGAATCTCAAATATTTTGAGTCGACGCATTTTTCCGAATTTCTAAAGGCTATCCTCCCGGTTGACTATGCGCTGCTCATCCAACGAGACCCGAGTGTTAAAGCCCGAAATCGATACAGCCTCTCTCACTTTCATATTCGCATCGACTGGCCCATCGCTGATGCAGCTGAGGACCTTGCCCGCGACCTTCGTTATATCTCCAAAGATTTGTATGAAAACGGTGACGCGTATGCGGAGGAAATTCAGAAGAAGATCTTTGAATACTACGGATTTCCGCTTACAGCAGGTGGGCGCCGAACTGCGGCCATGGTTGCAGCCCAGTTCCTGAAACAAATCCCCTGCATCTCTACCGTGTACGTGGCGAGCAGCGAATCACGGGCTGTCTACCGCCATTCCGAAAGGGGTGTCTCAAGATATATTCTAATGGAACTCTCCAAGGACGATATGACGAATATTGCAGAAATTCATCACTGGCACGTCAGCACCTTCAAGAAGAACTATCTTGTCGCTGAACAAGATGGGGCGGGCATCGTCATCTTTCAAGCCACTTATCATCATACCTCCCACGCCAGGCCTCCCGAAGATGGGAAGCTGAGAAACCTAAACAGCGAGTACTTCTGGCTTACAGTCACTGATCAGAGTATATTGCCGAAGCCAGGAGTATGGGGCAAATCCCCTATACCATATAGCATTATTTATGCGTGAACACCCACTTTCTTGTCGCATGCCGAGGGTCTTGGTAACATGAGCGTGCGATTTGTACTACCTTTTTAAGAGCGCTTGC
This sequence comes from Deltaproteobacteria bacterium, assembly GCA_050122775.1. Classification (GTDB taxonomy): domain Bacteria; phylum Desulfobacterota; class Desulfobacteria; order Desulfobacterales. The sequence continues at coordinate 5,358 of JASFIH010000013.1, read as the reverse complement.
TGGAAATACGCTACAGTCTTTTCAAGACCTTCCCTGAGCCCAACTGCCGGCTCCCATTTGAGTCTTCCCTTGGCAAGCGCAATGTTCGGACACCGCTGAAGGGGATCATCTTCTGGGAGAGGCTTGTAGACGAGCTCCGACCGTGATCGGGTTATCTTAAGCACCAGTTCGGCAAGTTCTTTGATGGAGAACTCGCCGGGATTGCCAAGGTTCACCGGGCCGGTGAAGTCATTGCAATGCATCAGCCTGATCAGCCCTTCCACCATGTCCGAGACATAGCAAAAGGAGCGCGTTTGGCTGCCATCCCCGTAAATCGTAATGGGTTTGTTTTCCAAGGCCTGGACGATGAAGTTACTCACCACCCTGCCATCTGAAATGGCCATTCTAGGGCCATAGGTATTAAAAATGCGACCTATCCTTATGTCGACCTGATTCTGGCGATGATAATCCATCATCAACGTCTCCGCCACACGCTTTCCTTCATCGTAACAGCTCCGAGGCCCGATCGGGTTCACGTGGCCCCAGTATGCCTCGTCCTGCGGATGCTGCTGCGGGTTCCCATACACCTCTGATGTGGAAGCCTGCAAGATTCGCGCTTTCACTCTCTTGGCCAGGCCCAGCATATTGATAGTACCCATCACATTTGTCTTGACCGTCTTGACCGGGTTGTACTGATAGTGAACCGGCGATGCCGGACTGGCCAGGTTGTAAATCTGGTCAACTTCAAGAAAAATGGGCTCAACGAGGTCGTGACGAATGAGTTCGAAGTTCTTCTTGTCCAACAGGTGCCGAATATTTGCCTTTGAACCTGTAAAAAAATTGTCCAGGCAGAGGACCTCGGCCCCTTCTTCAGCCAACCTGTCGCAGAGGTGACTCCCAAGAAAACCGGCCCCTCCGGTAACCAAAACTCTTGACTCCTTCATGATCTCTCCCAATGCTCTCTTCAAGATTAACAATTCCGATGATCACGCCAAAAGTATCAGTACGACCCCGGCATGTCAAACGCATACATCCTCTTCTCACGCCCAATTTCCCCAAGACCTACATGGTTGATGGGTCGAGGCATTCCTTTTCACTGAAACTCCCCTACCCCTCACATAGCCCAGGGAACACGTTATCTTCTTTTTAGCTCCTTCAGGATTTCTCTGAGCAGGGCGTTGATTTCATCAACATCAAAGACTGATGTCTTTATTGAAGTCAATGTCTGATCAATGCTCTTCAGCAACGCTGCTATTTTTTCCAACTCCTCCATGATTGGGTCTCCTTTGCTTGAAACTGCGCCCTCCACGCGACTTCTCGGGTTGAGGTTACTGTGAGAAATCCGAACCTCCATATCACGTGGGGCATCTGAAGTCCAGCCTGTGTCTGCCAGCTTCACTTCACCCCCACAAGGCTGATTGTAGCCACAATCCTTTCTATAGGCGCTTTCATTCATTGAAAACGTTGGGTTTGGAGCGTCTGACGAGAAAAATTTAACAACCCATGTTGAGGATTTCATTGATCTGCCACCCTTTCCTCATCAACAGCAAATAATCATCATTTCCAACAGTTGGCTGCAAACGCGTCCCCGGTATGCCTTTTGCTCTTGGAGCCGTCCATGAAGATCGAGACAACATTATCAGCATGTAAATATGGGGGCTTGGAGGCAGTCCTTGAGCAAGTGACCCCTGAAAAGGCGGACTCCGCCAAGCTTAGAAGCAAAAAGGATATAGAACCCAAGATTTTGGAGGTGGGCAGATGTTGTTTTCCAGACTGAGATTGACTAGTGGAAAGACATACCACGTTGATTTTGCCAAAGGGATACTTCGCAACACTGAGAATCCTGCGGACTGCGTAAAAATCAAAGATGTCGCCCCACTGTTGGCAACATGTCACGGGCAAGAGACCATACCCGAGTGGCCTGAGGAGAAAACGGTTGTAGACGAGAATCATGGAAAACGTCGTTTGGAGGATATGTCATGAAAGAGTCTATCTTGGTTACCCTGTCCTTGTTCGTCAGTTGGTCTATTACCACCCATTCTTTACACGGGGGAACCTTCGGTCCGAACGAATATGTGCGTGCCGTGGGACAGCCAACTGTCTATACCGACACCTTTTCTTCAGCGCCTGGTAGTGGATTAATCACAGTCAGAAATGGACACTGGGATGGCAGTAACAGGGTCACAAATGCGGTAACCAGTGCACGCATTGTGCTCAACGAAGAGCAAATATTTGGTCCGAATGATTTCAAGGACGAGGTCCACATACTAGAAACATCCGTTGATCTCGCCGAGCAGAACACGATTTCAGTAGAGCTTAATAGCGACCCGGGCAGTTATATTACCGTGGAGGTAACGCAGCAAGGGCTGCCGCCTCGTGTTACCATGCATGTTGATCCTGATACCATCCGAGTCGGGGGGTCAGCTACCCTAACCTGGGTTTCTACGCACGCTCATTCAGCCTCCATTGATCATGCTATTGGAGATGTACCTGTCAATGGATCAATCATCGTTTCGCCGGCCGCCACAACGAACTATACAATTACGGTTACCAACCCGGCGGGCACTGCAACGGACCAAAGCTTGCTCACAGTGCGACCTGCCGCAGAGCCTCAGCCAGAGGGTTCTTTTGGTGGGCAATATGAGGATCTGATCCCACCGGATGCAACCGTTGAGCGATATGATCCAAGGCGCTTTTCACTCATTACTGGCCGGGTTCATGCGATTGATGACGCTCCCTTATTGGGCGTATCCGTCACGATCCTTGACCACCCCGAATACGGGACTGCTTCGACAGATGATGGTGGTCGATTTTCCATTCCCGTAGAGGGCGGGGGCATGTTAACCGTCGTCTATGAAAAAGCGGGACTGATCACTGTTCACAGGAAGGTATACGTTCCGTGGAATGATATCGTTATTGCCGAGACAATTCGAATGATCGCTGAAGACCCGGCAGCTACGTCCGTCACCTTTGATGGGAACCCGGATACCGTTGTTAGACATCAGAGCACCCAGGTATCCGACGAATTCGGTAGCCGTTCATGCACTATGGTCTTCACGGGCGACAACCAGGCCTATGAAATCGATGACCAGGGCAATATCATCAAGGAACTGACTACGATCACTACCCGTGCAACCGAATACTCGACCCCGGAATCCATGCCAGCTAAACTGCCTCCCAACTCAGCTTATACATACTGCGCTGAACTGAGCGTGGAAGGCGCAGAAAGAGTGCTGTTCAACCGCCCGATTATCACTTGGGTGGATAATTTTCTTGGTTTTAGTGTGGGTGAGCCGGTCCCTCTTGGGTACTATGATCGGGCCAAGGGAATGTGGGTGCCCTCTGACAATGGGGTCGTGGTAAAGCTCCTTGATACGGACACCGACGGCATTGTGGATGCATTGGATGCCAATGGAGATGATCAACCCGACGATCTTAATGGGGACGGATTATTTGGTGATGAAGTAAAGGGCCTTAATGATGCCACCAAATATGCTCCTGGATCAACCTTCTGGCGCGCAGCTGTAACCCACTTCACACCCTGGGACTGGAACTGGCCTTTTGATTTCCCGCAAGATGCCATTGAACCAAACCCAGAAGGAAAAGCAACTGCAGATCAACAAAATGAAAATGACGAAATGAGCTTCATTTGCTCATACGTGGAGGATAGAAGCCGGATTTTCCATGAAGACAACATTCCCGTGCCCGGTACAGACATGACCCTTCATTACAGCAGCAATCGCGTAAAAGGTTACAAAACCGTCATATCTGTCCCTGCAAGTGGGCCCTCGGTTCCCGCCAGTCTTAAGAATATAGTCATCAAATTGCATGTGGCTGGCCGAACCGTGGAACAGACGATTGAGGCACAACCCAACCAGATAGTTGGATTCACTTGGGATGGGTTCGACCACCTGGGAAGACCCTTGAACTCCGCAACGGCTCATGTCAGCGTAGGCTTCGTATACGATGGCGTCTACTTGTCAGCACCAAATGTCGGACAGGCATTTGCCCAGGCGGGTATTGGGGTAACAGGCATCGCGGCAAGACAAGAAGTCGTGTCTTGGAAGCAGAACAGTATTCAGGTTGGCAAGACTGCGGGCTCCATCGCGGAGGGCTGGACTCTTTCCAGCCATCACTATGTGAACCCCATGGAGCCTCACGTGCTTTACACGGGAGACGGGGCAATAAGAAAGAATCTTGGCAATCTCATCGATACTGTGGCAGGTGATGGAACGTATGGTTACAGTGGCGACGGGAGCCCGGCCACAGAGGCCCAGATTGGTTATCCATGGGGCATTACCGTTGACGCCTCCGGCAACATCTTCATATCCGATATTTATGCAAATACCGTCCGCAAAGTTGATACCAACGGCATTATTACCACGGTAGCTGGGAATGGAACTGAGGGTTACAGCGGCGACGGAGGGCCTGCTACAGAGGCGCAGCTCGATACCCCGATGGATGTGGCTGTGGACGGCTCGGGCAACCTCTACATCGTAGATGGATTTAATGATTGTATCCGCAAAGTCGATACCAACGGTATCATCAGCACCGTGGCAGGTACGGGGACTTTTGGCTACAGTGGCGACGGAGGACCTGCCACACAGGCCCAGCTTGGCGAACCAGGTGGCGTTGCCGTTGATGCTTTTGGAAATCTCTACATAGCAGACACTTATAATTACCGTATCCGCAAGGTCGACACCAACGGCACCATAACAACGGTGGCTGGAAATGGAGACTGGAGACATGGCGGCGACGGAGGGCCCGCCACCCAAGCCCACTTTGGTCACGTATATGGTGTAGCTGTTGATGCCTCTGGCAACTTATACATGGCAGACTATTTCAACAGCCGTATCCGCAAGGTCGATGCCAGCGGCACCATCACCACGTTGGCTGGAAACGGAACAAGGGCCTACAGCGGCGACGGGGGCCCTGCCACGCAAGCCGAGATTTGTCTTCCCATGGATGTTGCCATTGATGCCGTTGGCAACCTTTACATAGCAGATACATACAATAACCGGATCCGCAAGGTGGACGCCAGCGGTACCATAACCACTGTGGCCGGAGATGGAACAGGGGTTTACAGTGGAGACGGAGGGCCCGCCACTGAGGCCCGTATTGCTTCTCCATTTGGCGTAGCTGTTGATGCCTCGGGCGATCTCTACATAGAGGACACAGATAATTTCCGAATCCGCAAGGTGATTTCTTCATATGCTCTCGGAAATGATGAGTCTCCTGGAGACATCTCTTTTCTGGAATACGGGATAGGACATGTCATGTCAGGGGCAGGCCTGCACAAATCAACTTTTGAAACCGACAGCGGCGTGACGTTGAGAACGTTCGGATATGATCAGGGTAAGAATCTGATCTCCATTGCAG
>JASFIH010000012.1:0-9157 GCA_050122775.1 Deltaproteobacteria bacterium | reverse complement strand
GATTATCTGGCCTTGGTAGAGGAAATCTTGGGCTGGAGGCGAGAAATCCCTTTACAAGAAGTACAGAATTTTGTATAAAGCGTGCTTTCCAATGCACAGAGCCAGATGACAAGGGTCGAAGCCTATGCCAGGCCGAAAAAGTCTATTGAAATCAACGCAAAAGGGTCCCTCAAAGACGCCGCCTGTTGAGACAGGAACAGAATCCAAGAGGAAAAAGGCCATTCTGGATGCCGTGAAACGGTCATCGGCTTCGGTCAAGGCAACGCTTGAGGAGCTTGGCCTTCCGCAGTCAACGTACTACACATGGTTGAAACAATACAAAGCAAAGGGATTGAACGGACTGGATACGGGAAGTCCGGTTTCCGGCAAGGTGTGGAAACGATATGTTAGTATTGAAAAGAGAGAAGATGAGCAACTGGCTGAAAGCAAATTGTCCCCAGAGGAGACGCAGACCATGACAAGTGCATCGGACGACAAGACGAGAAAGCTGCTTTTTAAGCGCTTTGATAAGGAAGCATCGAAGAAACCCGAAAAAGCAGAGGCACCCGCAACCAAGGTCGCAAAGGAACCACCCTCGCCTCCGTCCTATTCCCCACCTCCAGAAGCGCCCAAGGATAAGACGTTCATGTACGCTATTGGTGCTTTTGCGTTTGTTATCGCCATCCTCTTGTTGGCGAGCCTTTCCAACTCGAACCAATTCTATTTCAAGAAGAATGACCAGATGGTCGAGCTGTGGCAGGGCAGGTTTGCACCCATGGGAAGCTACCGCGTTGCCAGTTTCTCGGATCCGAGGATTGTTGCAGGGGTGCAACTACAGCAGCCCTTGAATAGGAAGAAGGCATATGGACTCCTTTCGGATTATTTCATCAACCGGGCAGATGAAATATTGAAGACAGGTGAAATGCCTGACTTGAAGGCGGCAAGATCTTATCTATCGCACGCTTCCAAATACGCCGTGTCCGACCAAAGGCGCCAAGAAGTGAAGACCCGTTTGGACCGGATGAACTTTCTCGTTCTTCTTGGCAAAGGAGAGCTTGCCCGCAGCAGAGGAACGATACCAGACTTTGAGACGGCCAAAGGCTATTTGACGGAAGCCATACCTTATGCTTCCACCGACCTTGAAAAAGACATGATAACGAAAAGTCTTGCAGCCACAGAGTACGCTATAGCAAAGAACAAGATCGGCAAGGGCGAAAAGCAACTGGCAGACCTCTACCAGGAGGCGATGAATCAGCACCTGAAGAAGGCAAAGGAATATGACCCCGGAAAGGCAATGGCCATTGACCAGGAGATTGAAAAGATCAAGAAATGGCTGACCGAATTTGAGGGTCGCGAAGGAGAGGCTGTTGGCCACTGACGGTAGACAGAGCTGAGCACACGAGGATAATGGATGGCCGAAAGGGGTAGGCTGAAAAGCCACCCCTTTCTTATTGAAAAGTACTCTTTGCTACAACCACGATTCCCCGGGGGGTCACGAGAAACCGCTTTCGGTCCTCTTCCGGATTGTATCCAATTTCTGTATGTGACGGGATATGATTGTTCTTGTCAATGATCGCTTTCATAATCTTGCAATGTCTTCCGATTTCCACATCAGACATGATGACCGACTCAGAGACTTGCGACCAGCTGTTGACAATCACATTATAGGAGAGGACGGAGCTCTTGACGACACCGCCACTGATAATCGAACCGTGCGATACGATTGAGTCGAGGGCCATACCGGTCCTGTTTGAGGCGTTGTCCCTGAAAATTGTCTTGACGGGCGGGTATTGTGCTTGAAACGTCCTGAGAGGCCATTTTGTACCATAAAGGTTGAATATGGGATCCACACCAGTCAAGTCCATGTTAGCATTCCAGTAAGCATCCAGGTCACCAACATCTCGCCAGTAGGCCGAATCCCGCACGCATGACTCAAGAACACGTTCGCGGCTGGCATCATCCCTGATCTTGTAAACAAAGTCCTCAATACGATTCTCTTTCTTATAGGGAAAGGCGTAGATGCCATATCTTTCGAGCGCCATGGGAATAATGTCTCTGCCAAAGTCGGTCTTGTCAGTTGACTTAAGCAGATCTATCAATACCGGAGTTTTGAACATATAGACGCCCATGGAGGCAAGGGCATAACGAGAATCTCCGGGCATTGGTGCTGCGGAAGAAGGTTTTTCCTGGAAGCGTTGAATCTGGTAGTCTTCTGCCACCTCGGTAATCCCGAAACGGTGGGCCTGGGCCACAGGGACTTCGATCACAGAAACCGTAATATCGGCCCCCTTTGCCTCATGATAGGCCCGAAATCGGGCGTAATCCATCTTATACACATGATCCCCGGAGAGAATGAGCAGATAGTTGGGCCTCTCACGTTCTATGAGATACAGGTTCTGTCGAACCGAGTCGGCGGTGCCGCGATACCAGTCCTCGCCTATCCGCATCTGGGGGTGCACGATCTTCATATAGTGGCCTAGCGCATAATTGAATATGTTCCACCCAGCTTCCAAGTGCTCTGCGAGCGACTGTGCCTTGTACTGAGGCAGGACAATGATCTTATAAATATTGGAATTAATGCAGTTGCTGAGAGTGATGTCTATAATGCGATATATACCGCCAAATGGTACGGCTGGCTTCGACCGATCCAGCGTGAGGGGATAGAGCCGTTCTCCCTTACCACCGGCCATGATGAGCGCCAAGACGTCTCGCATCCCTAAACCCCTTTCAGCACGTCGATCATCGTAAAGACCCGTCCCTTGGCGCCTTCGTTTACCTTCTTGGCCAGATAATGAATGGCATCCACGGTTCCACGGGCATATATCTCCCGGCCGTTTACGTTGTGGATGAATTCAAAAAAGACCGTGCCATCCTCTGAACGGAGTGCATAAGTATGCCACCCATGACCGCTCAAGTATGCTTCAGGCACACCCCATTCTGATCGCTGAACCTCCGGGTCCCGCTCCATCCTAATCTGATCTTTTGAAAAAGGGATGCCAAGTCGGTTGAAATAGCCGATCATGGCCTTGGCTGTGCCACTGGTATCGGCTTTTCCCTTCTGGTGGCTTTCCCTAATCTGCAGTGTATAACCCTTGAAGACGTCAGGAAAGGTATCAGCAGCATATTCCATCATGGCTTGGAAGGCCACGATCTGCTTAGCCATGTTGGGGGCAATAACGGCAGCGACCTGGGAGTTCTCCACGGTCTCTGCCAGCTTTGTCCTGTCTCCCCCAGTGGTTCCCATGACAAAAGGAAGGGCATGCTCACAGTAAAAAGCCGCATTATCATTGACAGCATTCGGGTGGGTGTAGTCCACACAGATGAGGACACCTTCGGTTTCCTTTATAGAGTCCAACATCTCTTGCCTTTGGTTGGGCTTAATCAACGTGACAGCCTGAGAACCGACGCGGGCTTCCGTGGCTTCGATTTCAGGCCCGGTGAGTCCATAGGGAATGAGTTTCAACCTGTTATCTTTCACGATGTGTTCGGCTGCCTTCGTAGACATATTGCCAGGGAGTCCGTTGACCATTACCTTGATGGGTTCCATGATGGCTCTCCTTCCGTTGAAGTGGCTTCTAATGTTTCCGAGATGCGACACGACACAACATCAGGATCAACCTCCTGTCGGTCCCTGTATCACAAATACGGCCAAGATTCAAATTAACGCTTCCATCCCACCGGCATGATGATGAGTGGCTCGTGATGCCTTCTCGCTCTCACCGCTGTGGCCACCGCTTTGTCGTCAAAGGCCCCGACGATGCCAGCAGCCAAACCGAGAGACTGACTCTGCAAGAAGATGTTCTGACCGATATGGCCCACCTCGATCATGGCATACCTCTTGCCGCGGTCTCCATATTTGACGGTGATCCGGCTGTATTCCGCGGTCAGCACCAAGACAACAGGGGCGGTGGCAATCCACATTTGCCTCAGCGCGGCGACTGCGACATCTTCTGTCGCGTCCACATCAGCAATCTTCTGGATGGAGTGACCGGATGGATCATAAAGGTATACACCGTGAGGCAATCCCTGGACGCCGTCTGTCGCCACAAGAGTGTAGACATCTATCGGGTAAAGTGCACCGCCAGATGGGGCTGCCCGCTTAAGCCCCCCGTCGTCTGTGATGCCCTGGGCAGCCCATAGGGTTTGCGAAAGTTGACCAACCGTCAGCGGTCTGTCAGCAAAGGACCTTATGGTTCTGCGTTCCTTGATGGACGCTTCCAGACTGAGGTTGCCCTTCATCATTGGTGGCGGCAGATTCATAGAAACCTCCTCGCCAATGGGTGTCTGGCTTTTTGCCAGGACGTGTGTTGCCCGCAACGGGTTCCAACCAGAAAGGCCGAGCCCCAACACGGCCCCGAGCTGCCACGCCTGTCTGCGCGTCAAGCTGGTGTTTTCTCGAATGAGGTGCAAGAAGCTTGAAAGAGACATGATGACATCCTCCTATAACAAAAAGGCATGAGCAGTTTATGGAGTAGTGCTCATTTTCCAAAGATCCAGGACATGCCTTCTGCTGAGTTCCACGTACTGGAATAAGACATGCCTGTCCTCGCAAAACACCTCTAAAGTGATCGTCGCGTCATATCCTATCGATTTTAAGGCAGAGACCGCCTTTTTCCAGTCAATATTTCCGACCCCCAGAGGCATATGATCGTCCATCTTGCCTCGGTTATCTGAAAAATGAACGTGCTTGATATGTCCACCCAAGTATTTACAGAAGTCCTCTCCGTTGTCTCTTCCAAAATTTGCATGACCAAAATCAAGATGGATTTCGAGTCCTGGAACCTCTTCAAGTATTCGGGCGTACGTGGACACAGAATCAAATGGTGCCTCAAAGTTCTCAAGCACGAGGGTGAGTCCGCAGTCCGCAGCCAACCTATTGAGGGGCTTTAGCGCCTCGATATTCAGTGCGACCAAATCTTTCTTCATGGCCGGCGGACAGGAATAGCAGGGATGAATATTCATGATCCTTGCCCTGGTGGCGGAGAAGATGCTGGCACAGCGGCGAAATTCGTCAAAGCAGGCTCTTCGCACTGAGTCTCTTGGATAAGCATACGGGAGACAGGGATCCGTATGCCCGACAAGGGACAGGTTGTATTGGTCAAGGAGTGTGCAAATCCTCTCGGGATCCGGATCTGCAGCATTCGGCCCCTCGATGGTGAGATCTACAAAATCAAAACCAGCTTGGCCAACAGCGGTGATCTCATCATAGACCGATGCGGAAGGGTTATTCATAAGGCCGATTTGCACAGGACAGCACCCCACTGGCAATGGGCTTTAAGCCCGGTTGTATGCTTGGACGCGCATAGCCGCAGGTTTCTTAGGACCTTATCATTCCAACGATCCAAAGCGTGTAGAATACCATGACCATGAGGCCCCAGAAGACAGCCCGTCCGGACCTGAGTGCAGCGGTTTGCCCCCTTGTCAGGCCGTGCATCAGGAAGCCGATGACAGACCCGATCCAGCCGAAAAGTCCAACTTCAAGCACAAGCGTCCACCATACATCGGGTTCCAGGTTTTCTTGCTGGACGGATGGGCTGGCAGCATCCTCGTCTGTGCCTTGGTCCCCTGACGCCTTGCCCGTCAACGAGGCTATCTTTTTGTCACACTCACGGATCCAAGCTCTTCCTGGGACATAAAAGCTCCTTGTGCCCAGAAACCCACGCCGGATGGTCCGAGCAGCGATCAGGGCGAGCTGGATATCTCCCTGTTGTTCTGCCCGTGAGCATATCTTCCACAGGTGTCGAGCCGATTTTCGCACATAGGGGTTGAAAGGGGTATACCAGTGGATCGATCGATCGAAGAAGGTAATAGCTCTGACATATTCTTGTTTCTCGAAATATGCCTCGCCCTGCTGATAGGCACGCATGGAGCCGTAAAAGGCACGAATCCAGACTGCGGCCAGCAATACCAGGGAAAGGCCAACCGCGATAGAAATGACCCTCACAGCCGGCTTTTCAAAGAAGCGGCTGCCAGAATTGTCCATGGAAGCATATATCCTTTCACATGATCGGACAAGAAAGGATGATCAGACTTTCTGAGACAGGTTTCCGTCTTCAGGTCCTTTATTGGTTCCCGCACAGCATGGACTGGCAATCAGTAACATAAACGCACAATGACACGTCATGTCAATAAGTTCTTAAAGGGGCGGGCCGCAACATGCTCCTGCCTGTCGAACAGGGGCGCGAATTGCAGCCATAATGGCCTTGATGTATTGGTGAAAGATCTGTATAACGCACCCGGGTTCATGAGAGCAATCGCCATGGCCATGTGAACACAACCTGGCATCATCGTGTACATATCCACGAATAACTGAGGGGTCGGGGAGTGAAAAGAAATCCCCCGACCCCTGAAATAACTTCGGGATGGGGACAATTACTTCTTTTTGGCATCCAACATGTTTCAGTAACCAGGCCGTTCCATCCCTCTAACGGCTTGCCAAAAAACCTTGCCCCAACTTTGGAGCGTCACCAACGGACGAGGTATGATAAGAAAGCATCAACAAGCTTGTGGCCTATGAGGACGTTTGTGGGTGTCAGGCCGTCAGCACAAGACTGTACCTTGTGTCTCGTCGTTTTCTTGGTGGCTTTTGCGGTCCGGTGTCTCTTCCTGATATTCCTCGATGAGCCGATTCTGTTTTTCAAATACCCCTTTTTTGCAGAAAAGCTGGCAGCTGGCATTGACATCAAAGAACGGATAGTCGATCTAAGCCCAATTTACCTCTACTTCCTGACGCTTCTAAAGCGGGTTTTCGGCCTTGATTGGCTGCTTGTTAAACCCGTCCAGTCCTTTGTGGGAGCCCTGAATTGCCTTTTGGTATTCATTGTAGGATCCCAGGCGTTTGGGAAGGGAGTCGGTGTTGTGGCGGCTTGCCTTCTTGCTGTGTACGGCAATCTGATCATATTGGAATCAACATTAGAGCCAACTGTCTTTGTGCTTTTGTTCAATCTCCTCTGTGTCTATTTTCTGTTCCAGCTTAGACTGCATCTCAGCCAAGCCAGCCTACATCTATCCCTTGCCGCCGCGTCCGGGTTTTTTGCGGGGCTTTCCATCATCACCAAGCCGAATTTCATGTTATTTGTGCCCGTCGCGGCCGTCTGGATGCTTATTGTGGGACCGAACCAGGCTGAGATTGCGAAAAGATTTCAGGCGGCGCTGGTGTTCTGCTGCATGGCTTTTCTGGTGGTGCTGCCGATAACCGTAAGAAATTACGTCAGGCTTGGGGATTTTGTGCTTGTCACTGCTGATGCGGGTAAGGTCTTCTATCATGGCAACGGAAAGGGTGCAACAGCGCTGGAAGGCACAGGGCTCCCTGACGAGGGCTTTATGGAGGAATCTGGGGAGGAGCCGGATTATGCCCATGTCTTGTTTAGGAAGACGGCCTCCAAGTTCAGTGGAAAGGACCTTCTTCCGTCTGAGTCCTCCAGGTTTTGGATGGAAAGGGCCTTGGCTGATATTCGGAGTGATCCGGTTGCCTATATGGTCCTCGAAGCCAAGAAACTCATCTATTTCTTCCACGATTATGAGATGCACTACATTGCATCGGCTTATAAAGAATATAAGAGGTCTCTGTCGCTTCCTTTTGTCAGATACGGCCTCATTGCCTCGCTGGGTCTGCTGGGTATGGTTTTTTCAGTCACAAGGTTCAAAGAACTGCTTCCTTTATATGGTGTAGTCTTTGTCTACCTTCTGTCGTGCTTGCTTTTCCGCGTGCAGTCAAGGTATCGCATCCCGGCTGTTCCCTACCTGTGTCTTTTTGCTGGATACAGTGTGTATGCCATGAGGGATATGGTGGCTGCGAGGCGGTTCAGACAGGTTGGCCTGGCACTCGTGGTTACGTTTTTGCTTTTTGTATCAACACACGTGGCCTTTAAGAACGAGGTATTAAAGGTGGATCGATGGCAGCAGGCCACCAAGATCCACTATCAGATGGGCGCTGTGCCCCACTTCAAGGGAGGAAGATTCAGAGAAGCCATCTCTGAGCTGAATACGTGCGTGGCCATGACTCCCAATTTCAGCCCGGCGTATAATCTCATGGGTAGGAGTCATGCCATCCTGGGAGAATACAGCCAAGCCATATCCAATTTTCACACAGTGATAGAACTGAGCCCCGGTGTCCCTGATGGATACAGAAACCTCGGGTTCATTTATCTGTTACAGGGGGACCGGCCAAAGGCAGCAGCACTGCTTTCAAAGGCGTTGTCTCTCAATCCGAATGATGATAGCGTGAAACAAGCCGTCGAGGAGCTGAAGTCTGCGGAGGGCCAATCGTGAAGGGAAGTGCATCATGAATTGTATTGTCACCGGCGGCGCCGGGTTCATTGGAAGCCACTTGGTGGAGCACCTCTTGGATGCGGGGCATGAGGTAACTGTCTTGGACAACTTTTCTACCGGGCGGCCTGCTAACCTTCAACACCTGACCCCCAATGCCAGCTTATCGGTTCACGAAATCGACATTGCCCATCTGGATGCGGTGTCACCCCACTTTGAGGGGGTAGACTGGGTCTTTCACCTGGCAGCCCTGGCCGATATTGTCCCTTCTATAGAACATCCTCTGACCTACTTTCGTTCCAATGTGGATGGCACAGTCAATGTGCTGGAGGCATCGCGACGTTACGCAGTAAAGAGGTTCGTATATGCCGCCTCGTCGTCCTGCTATGGAATCCCTGAGATTTTCCCAACGCCAGAGTCGGCCGATGTCCGACCTGAGTATCCGTACGCCCTGACAAAGCATATCGGGGAACAATGTGTGATGCACTGGTCGCAGGTCTACAGGATACCTGCCGTGTCTCTGCGTCTCTTTAATGTGTTTGGGCCTCGCTCACGGACATCGGGCACGTACGGTGCTGTGTTCGGGGTTTTTCTGGCACAGAAACTGCATGGTACACCGTTTACGGTCGTCGGTGATGGGACCCAAACCAGGGATTTTGTGTTCGTCACCGATGTCGCCCGCGCCTTCGCAATGGCAGCCAGCAGCACTATCCAGCGTGAAATCATGAATGTGGGAAGTGGGCAGACTTACAGCATTAACCAACTGGTTGAACTGCTCGGGGGAGACGTGGTCCACATTCCCAAGAGGCCGGGCGAGCCTGACTGCACCCATGCTGATACGAGGAGGATCAAGGAGTTATTGAACTGGACGCCCCAAGTCTCTTTCGAACAAGGGGTTGCCACAATGCTT
>JASFIH010000011.1:0-9216 GCA_050122775.1 Deltaproteobacteria bacterium | reverse complement strand
CGGAAATCCTTGATCCAGCCCTTTTGCGACCGGGTCGGTTTGATCGCCATATTCTTGTAGATCGGCCCGACAAGACAGGAAGAGCGGACATCCTGAGGGTCCACATCAAAGCCATTACCATCGACAAAGACGTCGACGTGGAGACCATTGCCAGCATGACTCCAGGTTTTGTGGGAGCGGACCTTGCAAACATAGTCAACGAGGCGGCGCTACTGGCCGTACGTCGGAATAAGGACCGTGTTGGAATGGCTGAGTTCCAGGAAGCTGTTGAGCGAATCATCGCCGGACTGGAGAAGAAAAACCGCCTGATCAATGAAAGGGAGAGGGAGATTGTGGCTTATCATGAAGTCGGTCATGCTCTGGTTGCGCTTTCTCTGCCGGGTACCGATCCTGTGAGAAAGATCTCCATTGTGCCCCGGGGCGTCGCGGCCTTAGGATACACCTTGCAGGTTCCAACCGAAGACCGATTCTTGATGGCCAAAAGCGAACTCCTGAATAAGATTGCCGTGGCACTGGGAGGCCGAGCAGCCGAAGAGATCCAATTTCGGGATGTTTCAACTGGCGCCCACAACGACCTGGCCAAGGCCACAGATATTGCACGGAGCATGGTCAAAGAATATGGCATGAGCCCGCAATTGGGCCATATCTACTTTGAGAAAGACCGCCGGAGGCAAATCTCTGATATGGGAATGCCCTCAACAAAGGAATACAGTGAACGGACCGCACAGGTTATTGATAGCGAAATGAAGGAAATCTTGGACTCTCAGTATGAAGTGGCCAAGAAAATCCTCATGGGGCACAAAAAGGTCCTGGACGAAGGAGCCGCCCTTGTCCTGAAAGAAGAAACCGTTGAGGGAGACAGACTGAAGGGATTGCTTGAAGCTGATCAGAAAGCATAGACTGCGCCTCTCCAGCCAAGAACTCATTCCCAAAAAGAAAAGGCGACTGAAGTAAATCTCTCAGTCGCCTCATCCCCCAATTTTACAGCTATTGCATTATCTCAGCGCTACTGTCGTTCACTGGACTTGTCACCTTTTGACTTTTATTTTTCACTCGAGCGATATTTTTCAAGGAAAGCTCTGCCTGCTCCACGGCCCGCTTAACATGCTCCTGATGTCCCGTCGCTCTTGCGATTTCAAGAAACTCCTGTTCTCGTTCCTTAATCTCCTCCAAAAGGCTCGAGTCCTTTGTCTCTCCCACTCTTCCCAGCCCTCGACTCACGATTTTTAAAAGTTGCAACAAAGACGGCAAGAAGCGTTCACTTTCACGGAAATGATAGATACCTCCTTTGGGTTCTCCGAATGCTCGAGCCGCACTTCTTATCAACGCCCGGGCCGTGTTTCCACCCACCACGGATAGGAATATGTAAGCTTCTCTTTCCAGCAGGAAGATGTCGCGAAGAGAAAGGGGTGCCCCTTCGCCTGGAGGACGAACCAGGAACTCATTTAGCTTTCTGTGAATCGTTCTGAACTTCTTGAAAAACGTTTCCTGATTGCCGTCGATTAGCTTTGACACGCCAGCGATCAGCTTGGTGTCTTGGCCCTCGCTGATTCCAATAACCTCCTCGGGAGTTATCTCGATGTCTTTTCCAGGTTCCTTATTATAATTGGTCAGGAGCAAAGTGATTAGCACAAGGACGCTCCGATCAGAAACGGCAACCGACTCAGGGTCTTTGGAGAAATCCGAAATCAGGACCTTCAGGATGTTGCGTGGCTGTTTTAAGTGGGGGATCAACATATGAAGTGAATTGAAAAGGGCCATTCGATCCTCCCGACGTGACATCTGCTTGAGATAGTGCCACAAGAACTCGAAGATCTTCTTCTTATACTTGGCAAACTGACTGACATTTCGCGAAAAGGCATCCCTAAGAAATAGACCGTCATCGTCAAAGCAGCTCTGAAATGTCTCGACCAGCTCCCTTGCTTCATCTGTCGAAATGGCAAAATCCTTTGCAATGACCTTGTAGTCATGTTCATCAAAGCTTATGCCTCGCTCAGCCAGGTTCTGCAATTTCTTCTTTACGGCTGATCGTGCCTTGAAAAAGCCAAAAATCCCCTTCAGTCTTGCGTGGATTCTTCCTATTGTTGTCTCTTCTTCACCACGCTTTGCCTTGATGACGTCGCCGTCTACCTTCAGCCCGTCATAGGTTTCATCAGAAACTTGATCAAGCCGCTTTTCAACATTGTCAAGTACCTCTTCCATCACAGGTTCGGCAGCTGCGGTCTCCTCGATAGAAGTCAAGAGGTTTGAGGCGAGCTT
The DNA here is from genome assembly GCA_050122775.1 of Deltaproteobacteria bacterium. Classification (GTDB taxonomy): domain Bacteria; phylum Desulfobacterota; class Desulfobacteria; order Desulfobacterales. The sequence goes on along the minus strand of JASFIH010000011.1, from coordinate 6,957 downwards.
GAGGCGCTCCCCAAGGTTTTGTGAATCGACCCGCTCAAAGTCATCCCCGTACACGCTTCCCATAATACGGGCTGTATCTTGAGGGGAGTTGCCATACTTCCCTACGACAAGCCGTGCAACCTCGGTTTTTTGCTTTGAAACAACTTCATATTCATCGTCTATCATCAGCCACTTGACGTTATTCACCTCGATGGGAGGTGGCACCAGCTTCTGCCGAAGTTTCCTATTACCCAGGATGGCATTGTAGACGCTAGAATACGGCTCTTCTGATCCGTCGTAATTTGGTCCATGCATCCAAGAGTCAACCTTCTGGACCAAGGCCTTCATTGTTTCAGGCTTTACACGGTTCACCTTGGCGAGCATGGTCAGGTTAAAGTCCGGTTGATCCTGTTCATCATGGACCAATGTGAGGGATGCTTCTGAGCTGTTGCTATCGACCATTGCAGAAGAGCCTGTGCTTATAGCATGGCTACGGCGAGACAGGGTGTTCAGCGCAACCCACATAGCTTTTGCAGCAACAGGAGAGTCTTCAGGGATTTTCACATAAAGACTGTTAATACCCTGTTCCGAGAAAACCTCAAAGCCTGCAGTCAATCGTGTCTGAAAATCGGTTGAGAACTCCTCAAGGTTCTTAACCATCGAAATGGCTGTGGCCATGTCGAAAACCATGTTGCCGAACAACACCACATAATCCACCTTTTCTGTGGCTTCAGTGCCTGTCTTGAGGCCTCGATAACGTATGAGGATCTTTCCGTCATGACCTGACGTCCGACCAAGCTTACGCAAAATGCTGAGAAACTCACCGAGGAATGTCTTTCCCGTGTCCGCATCTTTCAATAGATCAACGCTTTTAAGACATTTGCCCAAGAGGTGGACCAGTTCCCCGAGTTGGCCCCGGCAGGCGTTCAGCTTCCTTTCCTCCTCACTCAAAGCCTTGCCCAGAGAGGTCTCGTCACGACCAAAGTCCACCCCCTCAATCTGCCTAAAGAGTTCTTGCGCCTGATCATCCAACAGGAATGCGTTTTGTTCCATAGTCAGTGAATCTCCATACTCAGTTCTTCAACAATGCAATATACCTTGTCTCGGTACACGCTCCTAAGTGGCCGGTTCATGAAAGTAGATATTTCTCCGTGGCCTGAACCAGTTCCGACAGATCAAATGGCTTCGGCAAGTATGCTGTGGAACCAGCCAGCTTCTTCTTTCCGCTCCCAAAAAGCCCTCCTTTGCTTGTCAATACGATGACGGGAATATCCTTCAGCCCGGAACTGTCCCGTATGACAGACACCGTTCTCTGGGCATCCAGTTTGGGCAAGATAATATCCATCAGGATCACGTCAGGCCTGGTTTTGTCCAAGCAGTTCAAGGCCTCAAGGCCATCTCCTGCCTCTATGACTTCGTATCCTCGTTTGGATAACGTCATCGATATGGCCTTTCGAATCGTTGGACTGCTTTCAGCAATAAGAATCTTCTTTTTGTCGGTTTCCTCAACCTGGGGTGACCCTAAATCGGAACCAATTTCTTTCTCCACTGTTTCCTGGGCGAATACGTCTTCACTGGCGGTGAGGAGACGCATTAATACCTGCAGTTGGTCGGCATAGAATTCCTTGTCCGGAAAAGCCTCAACGCTGTTGTTTAACTGATCCAGTCCCCTTGTCCACAGCCCCAGGTTCAGATACGCGATGCCCAAATAATAGTAAGCATCGGGGCTATTTTCCCTTGCAACAACCCTCGTGTATCTATCTACCGCCTGTTGAAGTATCTGTTGATTTGCATCCTTCGACCGGCTTAACAAATCTTCATCAATCAATAGATGTGCGCGGCAGTGGGGACATTCAAGGGCCTTTTCATTCAAGGGTGCCCAGCAAAATGGACAATGCGAAATCTCCTCTCCTTCAAGCGCTTGCTTAGCGACTTCGATCTTATCGATCTCCTCCAGGACCTCAGGGTCGTCCGGAGCAATCTTCCTGGCATTGTTCAAGGCCTTTTCTGCCAATGTCACCTTATCAATGACACGTGAATACCACAGCCATCCCTTATGGTTCTTCGGATTTGCCTTCAAGAAAGCCGTCAGCTTCTTTTGGGCTTGCTTGTTATGGCGGCCTTCAGCCAGCGTGATAATCTCATCAAATACCGGGTCAGAAGAGGAGGCGGTGGCCCTTCTTTCTTTGGCGTGAGCCGCTTGCATCAGCAGATGCATAACCGTGCCCTGGATTCTCTTTCTATTGCTGGACAATCCTTCAACCTTCAACTTTGTATCTTCCCACGCGAGGATCTCAACCGCAGCATCATCGCCTGTCAGCTTGCCGGCCTCAGCATCAGTCAACTCCCCGTTTTGTAAATGTAAGTATCCGGTCTTTTGTTCAGAGGTGACCTTTAGACTACAAGTCTTTTTTTCCATCTCAAGGGCCTGCAAGAAGTTCGGGACAGTGAAGTCACTAATGATAGCTTTTGAGCTCTCGTCCAACACGTCAAACATCTTTTCAAGCAGTTCCAAGAGGACAAACGGCTTTTTGACACAGTGGGAAACGCCCATCTGTTTCAGCGTGCTATCAATTTCAGGGGAGCTGTCACCTGTTACAACAACAACTGGAATGTCTCTGTGGGGGCTCTGTTTCATGTAAGCCATGAGTTGTAACCCATCCGATGCTGACCCTTCGACGTCCGTCACAATGAGATCGACTTTAAACCTGCTTAGGACACCTGCGGCTTCCTTGCCATTGGTCGCAGACTTGACAATAAGGTCCTTTGTTTTTCTGGTGGTGACTGATCCGAAAGCTTTTAGGCCGTCGATTATGAGACGGTGCAATTTCTTGTCCTCGTCAAGTACCAAAATCGTTTTCATGTCAGTAGTATCTCCTGATGGTTATGGATGGAAAGGTGTGGCCCCTGGCGTCTCATACTGTTAAAAGACTCCGGCGTACCTGGAACGTTTTGCCCATCACGGGGCGTGCCATTCCTGTCTGACGTTGAATTGACGCCTTATTTGCCATGGTGTCCCTTCTTTGACGTCGTGATTGAGGACCTCACATTCACCCTTTCTGTGGGGAATGCACTGGTGATTCTGCGCCAAAACAGGCAACCGATATTCCCGAACCACCAACATACGCGGACTCTCCGACTCCTGTATCAGAAGACTCGGATATCAATCGGATATCAAAAGGGTACGCCGCCTTATATATGATATATGACCAATACGGGTTGATGCGCCGCAGGCCGTGCCCCCGGCAACAGATACATTCAACCCTGGTTGAGTAACAAAAGCAGGATCCGTGCCAAATTGGTTCGTTATCAGGAGGAAAAATCGGTGAAAAAAGAATGTTTCCCAAAGGGGTGGGTGCTACATCGAAGGAGACACGAGAGGCATGGGCGCTAAACAGAAGTTTCTGCCAGGGGCTCACGCAAGATGGCTATGTTGGAGGCACCCATCTTTTCCTGGATGCATCATAGCACCAGCTGCTCGCCAGAGCTCTCCTCAAGTGAAACTTGGGGTTTGTAGCCCAATTCAGCAGCTGGGCGTGCGCCTCGTTTATCTCAACAAACCTGTTGCTTGTATCACCCCTATCAGGATGAAATAGCTTGGCTTGCCTTCTGTAGGCAGATTTTATGAAGCGCATACTGTCCTTGGACACAATTTGTTCCTTAGTCAATTGAAGAACTCTAAGCGCACTCTTCTCTTTGTGGTTTAACTGGGGGGTCTGCTTTGAAACGGGCACGATGGAACTCACCGGAATGCTTCTGCACGACGCCTCGTCCAGCAACTGCTGAGACGCCCACCACCTTGAGCGTGTTACTTCCTCCCTCTTGTACCATTCACAGCCCGCGTGCTCAACGAGGTCTAGCAAATCATCCGCAACCTTCTTGTGCCCGCTCCTTTTCCATAGGAATCGTGATATGACTGTTGAGCCAATGGGCAGCACATCGAGGATCAGATTCTGTGAGGTATAGGAGAAGGCCGCGTACCGAGCCCTCAGGGTCTGGACCAGGCCTGTTGTAATAAAGAGCGCAAAATCGAGCCTTCTTTTGCACTTGTCGTTACAGTATCGCCGCCTTATCTTGGGAAGCTCATTTTCACCGCAGGCAAGGCATATTCTTTTCCTGTCGTTGAATGGCTTAATAAGCTGGCGTGCCTGCTTTTTCATGTCCGTCGCGTCGTAATGAGCCTTAAAGTGGTCTTGTCACAGCTTCTCTATAAGAAAGCTATAATGACAGCTCCACACTGTCAATTCAAATTCCCTTCTTGTCGTATCCTGTCCCGCACGCATTATAACAAAACCCTTATCCCTTCTGCGGGATGATTTGTTCTATCCTCCAACATATGGGTTGAAATTGACAAACGATGATATTAGACAATACCAATGGATGAACAAAAAAAACCTCCACTGAACTGGAAGAAGCCCTGCTTTTGCGTGTCCAGTGGAGGCTCTTTGGGCAAGAAATACCGACTGCAGCACCCCATGCCCGAATATTTCCGTACCAAGATTGCCCCGATTGGTCAATAATAAACTTAGGCAGGCTCCATTCTGATCCTGACAAGCCGCTAAGTTTGACAGCAGGCCCGAAAATGCGTTTATAGCGATTCACAAGAGCTGAAGTGCTTAGATACAGGAGGCAATTAACCCATGCGACACCGCTTAACTTTCGGACCCCCCCCACGCTTTGTGTGGGTGGCTTATAGTTTGGTTGTTCTGGCGTTGTTTGGGCTCCCATGGCCCGCGCGAGCCGAGGAGGCCTTGCCTACTTTCACGCTGGAATCGAGTATCGAGTACGCCCTCACACACAGCACGCAGATGCTTTTCACCAAGGAGGGCGTGGCAGCAGCCGAAGCAGTCAAGAAGAAGCAGGTTACGGAGTTTCTGCCCAAGCTCAGCGCAAACTACGCCTATACCCGACTTGATGAAGAGAAAAGTCCTTTCTTGAATGTTGTGACAAGCCCTCAAGACTTATATCAGTTCACGGCAACGCTCGATCAGCCCGTCTTTTCAGGTTTTTCTAACAAGACACAGTACGAAATTTCAGCGTTGGGCCTTGATATCGCGCGACTGCTCGAGCAGCGAATGCGGCTGGACCTCATTCTACAAGTGAAAACAGCCTATTTCGAACTCCTTCAAAAGGAAAAGCTGGAGAAAGTGGCTGTGCAGGCTGTAACCCAGTTGGAGGCCCATGCGGACGTGGCCAAGAACTTCTACGAAGTGGGTATGATCCCCAAGAACGATGTACTGGAGGCAGAGGTGGAGCTGGCCAACGCCAACCAGGGTCTTGTTTTGGCACGTAACGAAGTTCAGCTGGCCAAGTCGCGCTTCAACACGCTGCTGAGGCGTCCCATCGACGCGCCCGTGACATTGGAAGATATCATGGACTATCGTCCCTTCACCCAGGCTTATGAGGACTGTGTGGAATCGGCTCTGCAAGAAAGACCCGAGGTGCAAATCGCTGAGCTGGAAGTGGAAAGCGCTGATAGAGAGGTAGATTTAACCAAAGCGGGTTTTTATCCCTCGGTTGACCTTCAGGCTCACTACTACAGGAGAGGCGACGACCCCGGCCTAGACGGAGGAGAGGGCATATTCTTTGACGAGGAATGGGATGTTATGGCAATTGCTTCATGGACCTTTTGGGAGTGGGGAAAGACCCGTTATGGAGTACATGAGAAAAAGCGTCGGCAGGCTCAAGCGCAGCTTAATAGGATACAGCTCGAAGACACGATACGCCAGGAAGTCAAAGAAGCCTATTTGGGTGTAACAGCGGCCGAAGAGAACATACTGACAGCCCAAAAAGCTGTTGAGCAGGCCCAAGAGAACTTTAGAATGAACAAAGAACGATACAAGGAGCAGGTAGCTACGTCCACGGACGTCTTGGACGCCCAGACCCTTCTCACCAAGACCCAAACGAACTACTTCAATGCGCTCAGCGGGTTCAACATATCTAAAGCAGGGCTCAACAGGGCCATGGGATTGGAGGTGCTGGGCGAACCTTAGCTTCATCCCCAGAGGCAAAGCCCTAGCTGGTTTCGCATGCAGCTTCCATGTGTTTCGCAGAAAGCGGAGGAATGCTTTTTGCAAGAGGAACAAGGAACCTGCTGTGATGCCGTTAGGGGTTGGTCGCATCAGCCGGCTGTCCGAGGCGTTCGACGGAAGGGGACCCGTTTTGTGGGGTGTTTTGTGCGGTGAAGGATTGTAATCTTTAAAATCTATGATATGTTATGTTCTGTCGAAATGAGATGCCGGTTCCCTTGCATTGCCGATTTCTGTTAGGCTACTTTCTTACGCCATTGAACCCGGAGGATCGATGAGAGATTTGGTAAAGAGACACAAGGTTATGGTGGGGCTTTTCTTTATGCTGGGGCCCCTTCTTTGGTTAGGAATCAGCGGGGTTCATCAGCACCTGTCGGCTGGCACAGACAGAACTTATGAAGAACTCAAGGTTTTTAGTGATGTTCTTGATATCATTGAAGAAAACTATGTAGACCCTGTCGATCCCAAAGAACTCATCCGTGGTGCCATCCAAGGCATGATCAGCTCCATCGACCCCCACTCTGCGTATCTGTTGCCCGATGCATACAAAGACCTTCAGATTGAAACAAAGGGTGAGTTCAGTGGCATTGGTATTGTTATCACCATGCAAGACAATATCGTGACGGTCATCTCTCCGATTGAGGGAACGCCAGCGTACGAGGCGGGGATAAAGGCAGGAGATCAGATTGTCAAGGTGGACGGCGAAGAAACCAAGACCATGATGCTTTGGGAAGCGGTCAAGAAGATGCGGGGCAAAAAGGGCACCACGGTAGTGGTTACGATTAGGCGTAAAGATGAACCAGAGCTTATTGATTTTACCATTGTACGCGACATTATTCCCCTGGAAAGTGTCCGCTCGCACTTGTTGAAACCTGGCTACGGCTATATTCGCATTACGAACTTCAGAGAAAAGACCTCTAGTGACGTCAATGCAGCCCTAAAGGATCTC
>JASFIH010000010.1:0-9276 GCA_050122775.1 Deltaproteobacteria bacterium | reverse complement strand
TTATTTGGTGTGATCTCGATTGCCCAGAGAAACCTGTTCGGACGAGCCCAGGAACTGAATTTGAGAGCCATGTTTGGCCAAAGCAGCAGCAGATACTCGCTGAGCTTTACCGAGCCCTGGCTCTTTGATATTCCCTTGTCCGCCGGTTTTGATCTGTACAATGCGATTCGGGACTATGACACTTACGATAAGGACAGCGTAGGAGGTACGTTAAGGGTCGGCTATCCGGTCTTTGACTTCACGCGAGTATATCTTTCATACAACTATGACCAGACAGATATCAAGGACCTCACTGACGATGCGTCGTTCAGAATCAGGGAGTGGGAAGGCACAAGCGTCGGCCACACCGTGGCGACTGTTCTACGCCGGGATTCGAGAGACAGGATCTTCAATCCCACCGAAGGCTCAGACAACAGTATCATGGTCGAACATGCTGGAACACCCTTCGGCGGAGATATTGGTTATACAAAGTATGTTGCAGACTCTGGGTGGTATTTTCCCCTTTTCTGGGATACGGTTGGTTTGCTGCACGGCCGTACCGGCTATATCCACGACGATCCAGTCGGAAGGGTGCCTACCTGGGAACGGTTTTACCTGGGGGGCATGGACTCGGTTCGGGGATATGGCTGGCGGGATATTAGTCCGCGGGATCCTGTCACTGGCGATGAAATAGGCGGCGACAAGATGGTGCAGTTCAATGTGGAGTATCTCATTCCGATCATAAAAAAGGCGGGCCTCATGGGGGTCCTTTTCTACGATACAGGCAACGCCTATAATAACGGGGAGGATATAGACCTCTCCGAACTGCGGAAGAGCGTGGGCTTTGGCTTCCGATGGTATTCTCCTATGGGACCTATGCGTTTGGAGTATGGTTATATCTTGGAGACCGATTCAAGAGGTGACGGTGAGAGGGGTGATGGTGGTTGGGAGTTTACTATGGGGCTGGCATTCTAGAAGCTATTTATAACCCCAAACGTCCCATGGCTACGTTGAGAACCTTTTCAAAATGCTCACATACTCCAGTACCCCCAGAAAGTGGCGGGGAATGATTAATGAACAAGAGAGGAGGTTTTTCATGTGTATTCGTATCATATCCTTAATCTTAACCGTCTATTTCATGGGACTCAGCGGAATTGTTCACGGGGCTGAGGTGCCAAAGATTGGCGTCATCGACCTGCAAACGGTCATTGAAAAATCAAATGCTGGCAAACGGTCATCCGTTGAGATCAAGAGCCAGGGCAAAAAGATGGAACAGGTTCTCAAGGAAAGAGGGTCTGAAATCGAAGAGCTGAGGAAGACCCTGGATCAAAAAGCCCTGGTCATTAGTGATGAAGCACGCGACGAAAAAGAAAACGACCTGCGTGAGAAGGTGAAGGACCTTAAATCTTTGCAGAAGCGCTACCAGGACGTTCTGAGAGAGCTTAACATGAACCTTTCCAAGGAGATAACCGAAGACGTGTTCAAAATCGTTGAGGAAATCGGCAAGAAGGATGGCTACTCTATGATTATCGATCGTCGTGTAGGGGGCATCGTGTATGCTCCTATGGCTATTGACCTCACGGATAAGGTTATAGAACAGTATGACGCCTTAGATGCCCAGCGCAGTAAAGAGAAGGGAGACTCTGGAGAGCCAAAGAAGGAGGAATGAGGGATTTGGCTACGGAGCTTACGGTCCGCAAGATAGCGGAGCTTGTCAAAGGCCAGGTTGTGGGAGATGGTGATTTTGTCATTCGAGGAGTCGCTCCTTTCGACAATGCCAGTCCCCATGATATCACCTTTGCTGCATCTGCCAGCTTTAAGAAGCGCCTTGATGAAACCAAGGCAGCAGCCGTGATCGTTCCCCGTGATGTTTCCGAATCCAAGAAGATCCTCGTGCGTGTCCAAAACCCGACACTGGCCATGGCAAGAGTCTCAGGCCTATTTCATCCAGTTTATCGCCCTGTTGTTGGGATAAGCCAGGATGCTTCGGTGGGGAAGCATTTTAGCTGTGGCGCTGATGTTTCCATCTGTCCAGGTGTGTTTGTGGGAGATGACGTGATCTTCGGTGATCGCGTGACGGTTCACGCGGGGGTGGTGATTGGCAACCATGTAAGGGTTGGCAGCGACGTTATTCTGTATCCCAACGTATGCATCTTGGAGCGGTGTGAGATAGGCAATAGAGTAATCATCCATGCGGGGACTGTGATCGGCAGCGACGGTTTCGGCTTTGCATTGGACGGGGGTCATTATCACAAGATTCCTCAAACAGGCATTGTCTGCATCGAGGATGATGTCGAGATCGGGGCTTGCAACACAATCGACCGGGCCACTTTTGGAAGGACTTGGATAAGGCGGGGTGTTAAGACCGACAATCTGGTGCATATTGCGCACAATGTGGTGGTGGGTGAAGATACTGTACTGGTCGCACAAGTGGGGGTTTCGGGAAGCGTGACGATTGGAAACCACGCAATCTTGGCAGGTCAGGCAGGGGTGTCCCAGCATGTTACCATTGGAAATGGAGTGACCATCGGACCCCAGGCAGGGGTTGCCAAATCCGTGCCCGATGGTCAGGTGGTTTCTGGCAGTCCGGAGATGCCCCACCGACTGTGGCTGAAGGTTTGCAATATCATCCCTCAACTCCCAGAGATGAAGAAAAAGGTAAGAGAACTGGAGAGGCGTATCGAGAGGTTGGAAAAAGTCTCAACGGACTGAGCAGACATCATCATGGCCGTTTTGTGCGTATAGGATGCCGGATGCCTGGCAGAGCTTTCAAGTGCCATTCAAAACCACGTGTCAGGCATCGGGCATTTTGCGCTTTGTGCTGATTTCCGTAAATATGTTCGGAGGGAGGGGAAGCAAATGGGCGGCGTATACGACATTCGTAAGATCATGACAGTTCTGCCACACCGGTATCCCTTTGTCCTCGTGGACAGAATCCTGGAGATGGTGCCTACTGAACGCATTGTGGGGCTCAAGAACGTGACCATGAACGAGGCTTTCTTTCAGGGTCATTTTCCGGGAACCCCTGTCATGCCCGGTGTGCTGATTATCGAAGCCATGGCCCAGACGGGAGGTGTGCTTGTTTACTCTTCTCTTCCAGAGGAAAAGCAGCAAGACCTCATCTACTTTATGGGCATTGACAAGGCCCGTTTCAGAAAACCCGTCGTTCCGGGGGACCAACTTGTCCTTGAAATGACCTGGATAAAGAGCCGGGGCAATGTTGCCAAGATGTCGGGCAAGGCAACTGTGGACGGAACCGTGGTTGCCCAGGCCGAGCTCATGGCCATGGTAGGGGGCTCATAATGATACATCCTACTGCAATTGTCGATGCCAAGGCCGAGATCGATTCTGATGTTGAAATAGGCCCCCATGCTGTCATTGCAGCTGACGTTCGAATACATGCCGGAACCGTTGTCGGGCCTCATGTCACCATAGACCAGTACACGACCATTGGACCTGCCTGTCACATATTTCCACATGCGGCCATAGGTGCTGTTCCTCAGGCCCTGAAGTTCAAGGGAGAGAAAACGATTGTGAGGATTGGTCGGGGAACCATCATTCGAGAATTTGTGACAATTCATAGAGGAACCGAGTGGGGCGGAGGTATCACCGAAGTCGGGGAACAGAATTTCTTGATGGCTTATGCCCACATCGCCCATGACTGCTTCACGGGGCGAAACGTTATCTTCGCTAACGCCGCCAGCCTTGGCGGCCATATCAGAGTCGGGGATTGTGCCACCCTGGGAGCGTTTGTGGGCGTCCACCAATTCGCGAGGATTGGAGACTACGCGTTTGTAGGAGCCATGACGGGTGTCACAAAGGATATCCCGCCGTATGTGCTGGCATCGGGAGCACCTCGAGCAAGGCTCCACGGGCTTAATGCCGTGGGTCTGAAGCGCCACGACTTTTCAGCAGAAACCATACTTGCCCTCAAGAAGACGTATCGCATTGTATTCCGCTTGGGACTGACTTTGAATGAAGCCATTGAAAGGGCTGCTGCCGAGGTAGATCAAGTGGACGCCGTTGCCAATTTCATAGAGTTCATCAAGGGCTCAGAACGGGGGATAACGAGGTAGTCCGGATGGAACGAATCGGACTCATTGCGGGGAGCGGGCAGTTCCCATGTATCTTTTCAAAGACCGCGAGGCAGCGGAGGTTAAAGGTGTACGCAGTTGCCCATGTCGGGGAAACCGACCCTGGACTTGAGACCCTTGTTGAGGCAATAAGTTGGGTGAAAATCGGACAACTGAAGCGTCTCATTGCATTTCTTAAGGAGCATGGCATCTGTGATGCTGTAATGGTCGGAGCCATAACCAAGACCAAGATGTTTTCGAGCGTGCGGCCTGACCTGAGAGCCCTGAAGGTGCTGGCCACAATGGATCACACGCAGGACGATATGCTGCTGCGGGCGTTTGCCAGCGAGCTGGAAAAGGAGGGGATAACTGTTCGCGCTTCCACCTTCTTGCTGCCTGAGCTCCTGGCAAAAAAGGGCTGTTGGACACGGCGCAAGCCGAGCAAGTCCGAGATGGCCGATGTGCGATTCGGGTGGCGTATCGTCAAAGAGATTGGAAAGCTGGATATTGGACAGACAGTGGTGGTCCGGGATGGTTCGGTCATGGCTGTAGAGGCGATAGATGGCACCGATGCCACGATACAGCGAGGGGGAGAACTGGGCAAGGAAAAGGCGGTGGTTGTAAAGGCGAGCAAACCAAATCAGGATATGCGATTCGACGTTCCCGCCGTGGGGCTGGACACGGTTAAAACGATGTGCGGAGTTAGAGCCTCGGTCCTGGCGATCGAGGCCGGAAAAACAGTGGTCTTTGACACGGAGGCGATGGTTGAGCTCGCTGATGAAAACAAAATTGCCATCATTGGTATGGAATGAGAAACAGGTTCAAGACCTGATCTCATAGTCCTTTGATAAAAGTAGGGCAAGCCATGGAATCGTTGCGTGTTGGAGTCGTAGGGGTTGGATATTTAGGGAAGTTTCATGCAGAGAAATATGCCCGTATAAAAGGCGTTGAGCTGGCGGGTGTGGTTGACGTCATACCAGAAAGGGCCGAGAGTGTTGCTAGTCGCCTGGGCACAAAGCCTTTTTCAGACCACAAAGACCTCATTGGTCGGGTGGACGCGGTGAGCATTGTGGTGCCAACGCATCTTCATTTTCAGATCAGTCGCGATTTTCTACAAAACGATGTGGATGTGCTGATCGAAAAGCCCATGACCGAGACACTTGAGGAAGCAGATGACCTGATAAAAATTGCAGATTCCAAAGGCCCGATCATACAAGTGGGGCATTTGGAGCGCTTTAATCCAGCCGTCATTGCCCTAAGAGACATTGTGGATAGTCCTCTGTTTATTGAATCCCACCGCTTGCACATTCCGAAGAAGCCTGAAGATGGCATGCCGGTACGCGGAACCGAAGTCGACGTCGTGTTGGATCTGATGATCCATGACATCGACATTATACTGAATTTTGTGAAATCCGGCGTCAAGAGCATACATGCTGCTGGTGTGCCTGTGGTATCCTCTCGCGTGGACATTGCAAACGCCCGACTCATTTTTGACAACGGGTGCGTAGCCAATATCACCGCCAGCCGTATTTCGCTCAAGAATATGCGAAAGATCCGTATTTTCCAGAAAGACACCTATGTGTCAGTGGACTATGCGACGCGCGAGATTACCGTTATCCAGAAGGACGGCACGGGTCTCCCTCTTCCCATCCCTGGCATGTATCTGCAGCGAACCAAATTTGAGGAGGCTGACTCTCTGGAATCTGAGCTGGAATCCTTTGTGCGGTCAGTAAGAAGTCGCGAGGCACCGCTGGTATCGGGGAGAGATGGGCGGAACGCCCTTCGGGTTGCCCTCAACATCATGGACCAGATCAAGGGAACCAATAAGAGGTTTTTGAGAAACAGATAATCATGTCACAATTCAAAATTTCTGATCATGGCTGTAAAAGATCGTCGGTGTCCCTTCGAGGTTCTTTCAACGCGTTATTTTGACCCGCTGGTATATACCCCATTCGTTGAAGGATTCGTCCATCAATCGGCCATCTGGATATAGAAACCGGAAGGTAATGATCATTGCCGGAGAAGCCTCCGGAGACCTTCACGGGGCCCAGTTGGTCAAAGCCATGGTGCGGCTCGATCCAGAGCTTGAGTTTTTTGGCGTAGGTGGCCATGCCCTTCGACGAGCTGGTGTTGACGTAAGGATTGATAATGCCCAAATGGCTGTCGTTGGAGTTTCTGAGGCCTTTTCAAAGCTCAACCTCCTTCTCAGAGCTCTCAGGCGTGTCAAAGAAGACCTCAAAGAGATTCGGCCTGCCCTGCTCATTTTGATAGATTTTCCAGACTTCAATTTACGCGTTGCTGCTGCAGCCAAGAAGATAGGCGTCCCTGTTATGTATTACATCAGCCCTCAGGTATGGGCTTGGCGAACCCGCAGAGTCAAAAAAATTAAGAAGCTGGTTGATCACATGGTGGTCATCTTCCCGTTTGAAGTGGGTTTCTACAGGAAGTGGAACGTGCCAGTCACTTTCGTGGGCCACCCATTATTGGACAGTGTGTTGCCCAAAGATCCTGAACAGAAGTGTGAAGGCCTGGAAGGTCAAGGTATGCTCATAGGCCTTCTTCCAGGAAGTCGCAACGAGGAAGTCGCTCGCCTTCTTCCAACCATGGCCGAGGTGGCAGAAATGCTCTCTGAAAAAATCGACGGTGTACGTTTCGCTGTGCCCGTAGCCTCTTCAGTCAATAGGCACACCGTAGAGTCCATCGTCCATGGGCGAAGGGCAAAGTTCTTGGTCGTTTCCGACAGGGTTCAAGATGTGCTTGACGAGGCCACCCTGGTCATCACGGCATCCGGGACTGTGACGCTGGAGGTGGCCATGGCGGGTACACCCATGATCGTCGTGTATAAGGTGTCGCCTCTCAGCTACTGGCTTGGAAAACGTCTGATTCGCGTTAAACATATTGGCCTGGCAAACCTTGTTGCCGAGAGACCCATTGTGCCTGAGTTGATCCAGCACGAAGCGTCTGCTGAAAGGATTGTTGACGAGGCCCTGAGAATGATCAGGGATGAGAAAAGGCTCAGGCAGATGCGGCAAGAATTGCTCCAGACAGCAAAGACCCTGGGTGATCCAGGGGCATCAAAACGAGCAGCAAAGGTGGCGCTGAGCCTGCTTTCGGACAACTGATCTGGTTTTGATTTGAATAGAGTAAAAGATCGAAGAGACTGGTTGAAATGGTGGCTGGCTGGCAGGCTGGGGAAAGTTGTTGTCGATTTGATCTTTAGCACCATGCGGATTCAGGTTCTCGGCTTCGAACAGGTGAGAAGACTGATAGCATCGAGAAGGTTCATATTTGCCTTCTGGCATTCGAGAATACTTATGGTGAGCTACCTTTACAAGGGGTGGGGTGGGGCCATACTTGTCAGCAAGTCGAAAGATGGGGAGGCCACCACGCAGATACTGCAACGGCAGGGTCATCACACAATCCGTGGATCCACGTCACGGCACGGTGTTCCGGCTATGACCAAGCTCATTAAAGCGCTGAGGGAGCAGGTCCGTCCAGGAGTGGTTGTTCCCGATGGTCCTAGGGGACCAAGATTCAAGGTGCAGCCGGGCATCATCACACTTGCTCAAAAGACGGGATATCCGATTGTACCCATCAGTTACAGTGCCAGGCGTTTGAAAGTCTTTGGCAGTTGGGATCGGTTTGTTCTTCCCTATCCATTTGGCCAAGGTTGCGTCATCTATGGCGAACCCATTTCAGTCCCTTCTGAACTTGATGCAGGATCCAGGGAGCTTTATCGGATGAAGCTCGAAGACCAACTAAATCGAATTACAAAGGCCGCAGACCAGTGTTACGGCCACAAGATCGAGTGAGTTGGCAAATCATTGGCAAAGTCCAAAAGTGTAGTCATGTTGATATTATCAGTAGGCGAGTTGCGGACATGGGTAGTCACTTCTCTTCGGCATCCAATGCCTTTCGATAGCCATGCAATGGGTATGGATGAAAATGGCTGTATGTCTGCCAAAGAAACTTGCCTCAACTTCTTGACGTTAGCAGTTGGTATGCAGGGGATGGCACTGTGACAAGACGGAGCGCAGACGAGAAGGGGGTATACCGACGAATCTCAGAGCTCGTGAAAGCGCAGTGGATTCGCCTGCTTCTTGCCATGTTATGCATGATGGCTGTGGGGGCTGTGACGCCACTGAAGGCCTATATTGTGAAGCCAGTGGTGGACGAAATCTTCGTGAACAAAGACATGGGCATGCTCCGGCTTCTTCCTTTTGCCGTCATCATCGTTTATGTGCTGGAAGGGGTGTTCGTTTTCGGCGAAGGTTATCTCATGAACTATGTGGGACACGGCATTATCAAGCGGTTACGCGACCAAGTATACAGCCATGTTCAAGACTTGCCTTTGTCGTTCTTTCAGCAACACGAAACAGGTGCTCTGATGGCCAGGATTATGAACGACGTTAATGTCGTGAAGAGCATGGTGTCGGACGCTGTTGCCGGCGTGCTGAGGGATTTCTTCAGTGTTGTGGGCTTGCTTTGCGTCATTTTTTATCTTGACTGGAAACTGTCCTTGGTCGCAGTCATCGTGCTGCCCATAGCCGTGATTCCTATCGTGGGTTTTGGAAGACGGATGCGCAAATTGAGCACACGACGCCAGGAGTCCGTGGCTGATATGAGCTCGCTGCTCCATGAGACATTCACCGGGGCGAGAATCGTCAAGGCTTTTGGGATGGAGTCATATGAGAACAGACGCTTCTTTGCAAGAACACTTCAGCTGTTCAAGTATGAAATGAAGGCGGTCATCGTCAAGTCGATGTCATCACCTGTGATGGACCTGCTGGGTGGGATCGGTGTCTCTCTCATCATCTTGTATGGCGGGTCCAAGGTGATCAATGGAGCCTCAACCCCGGGCACCTTCTTTTCCTTCATGGCGGCACTCGTCATGTTTTATCAGCCGATCAAGCGGATCAGCAAACTGAACAACGTTATACAGGAAGGGCTGGCTGCGGCTTTGCGGGTCTATGAGATCCTTGACGTTGACTCGGATATCAAAGAGCGCCCGGATGCACGGGAACTCGGTTCTGGGCATCACTCTGTAGCATTTCGCAAAGTCTCTTTCAGATATGATGAACAGCCGGTCCTGAAGAATATCAATCTTGAGGTGAAGAAGGGAGAAATTGTGGCACTGGTCGGTACAAGCGGAGGTGGAAAAACGACCTTGGTAAATTTGATCCCACGGTTTTACGATGTAACCGAAGGTGCTATTTTCGTTGAC
>JASFIH010000009.1:0-9308 GCA_050122775.1 Deltaproteobacteria bacterium | reverse complement strand
TCCCCAAGGCCACTGTGCGTTACAACAACAATTCCTGTCATCAATCTGCCCCCTCAGCCCACTATGGGTATGGCGAACTGCTAACTCAACTCGATGTCGCGATGAACCAAATTAACCCGATCGACCTTCTCTCTCAGATGCTCGAAGATTTCCTCTGCAATCACGATGGAACGATGTCTGCCCCCTGTGCACCCCACCGCAATAGTCAAATACGATTTACCCTCCTTTTCGTATAAAGGTATCAGGTAGTCAAGCAGATCAAAGTATTTTTTCAGAAAGACTCTGGTTTCGTCCCATTGTTTCACAAAGGCCTGCACTTCAGGAGCTGTGCCGTCAAGTTTTGTCAGTGCCGGAACAAAATAGGGGTTCGGCAAAAAACGCACATCGATGAGCAAGTCTGCGTCATGCGGAATACCGTACTTGAAACCAAAAGAGAGGACATGCACCTCCACGTGTCCAGTCTGAATAGCCTTGCGGACATGGCTCAACACGGCAGCTCTGAGTTCATGCACATTGTAATGGGAAGTGTCAATGACTTTGTCTGCAATGCGTTTGAGTCCTTCAAGTTGCTCCCTTTCGCTACGTATCGCCTCCAGGAGGCCTTTCCCTTTGGCCAGGGGGTGATGCATCCTGGTCTGGCTGTATCGCCTTAAGAGAATCTCTTCTGAGGCCTCAAGAAAAAGTATTTCGAATCGGTATCCCGCTTTGCCAAGCCCGTCCAGCACATCGGCATATGTGGAGACAAAATCTCTCTCTCTTACATCCATCACCAGTGCCAGCTTGACGATCTCTGAATCGGTCTGCGCGCGAAGTTCCAAAAACTTGGGCAAAAGGGCCACAGGCAAGTTATCTACACAGAAAAACCCAATATCCTCCAGCGCCTTTATGGCTGTGCTCTTTCCAGATCCAGACAGCCCGCTAATGATGGTAATCTTGGCTTGTTTTGAAAGTGCCTGCATGGTCTCCTGCTGGTCGGTGGCACCCGAGAGCTGCAAGGGGATCCCCCCTGACATCTTTCTCAAACGCACACGCAGGCGGCGTGTCTCATCAAAACGGAGTGGACGCAGTAAGATGCTCTATCTCTACACGCACTCTCAGCGTGAAGATGCTCTGGCAACCGGAAGAACCGCACATCGGAAAAGCGTCAAATTCACCCGGAAGTGTCCTTGACGTTAACCAAGGTTGGGCGGCTTGCGCAGGTCTCCACGCGTGCCAGAGTTCGATGAAGGGTGCGGTCCAATCCATATGGGCACTGCTCAGAACTCATGGTCTTCGTCAGCGATTACTGTATATAGGCCGCGCCGGTCAGCGGCGGTCATCAGTCGCTGCCGAAAGGTGCCGTCTTTGAGCAATCGAGATATCCTGGCAAGCATTCGCAGGTGAGTTCCCGAAGAATTTTCGGGAGCCATCAATAGGAAAAAGAGATGAGCAGGTTTGCCATCGATGGCTTCGAAGTCCACGCCCTTGAGACTTCGTCCAAAGCCAACCAGCAGAGTGTCCAGAGATTTCAGCTTTCCGTGAGGGATGGCGATTCCCTCTCCAATGCCGGTACTCCCAAGGCGCTCACGCTCCAAGAGAACACGAACCATTTGCTCTTGGTCAACACCCGAGTCCTCAGCCACAGGGCCAGTGAGTTCTTCCAACACCCCCTTTTTGTCTGTGGCACTGAGCTCGGGGATGATGGCTGTTTCCTTTAGCGTGTCCAGTATTTTCATTAATATGTATTGTATTTGTTAGGTTCCCAATGTCCCTTGGACAGTAACTGCGAACCAACACGGTCGGTCCATCTTGTGCCCAACATATGAGGCTATGAACTTGGCTGGATCAATCCGTAGCTGCCGTCTTTCAGCCGGTACAACACATTGACCCTTTGGCTCTGCGCGTTAGTAAAGACCAGAAAATTGTCCTTGATCAGGTCCATTTGCAGGACCGCCTCATCAACGTCCATGGGTTTATAGTCGATATTCTTGATTCTGACGACTCGGGATGTTTTTTCGAGATCCAAATCTCCAGGCACCGTGGCCTCTGCCTCTTGATATCTAGACATCTTAGATCTTGCGGCTGTTGAACGACGTTTCTTAAACTTCTTCTTATTCTTTTTAATTTGCTTCTCAAGCTTATCCAACGCCATATCGATGGCAGAATACATGTCGGAGGTTTCCTCGTGACTGTTTACCACGAATCCATCGGCGCTGATATTTATGTCGGCAACGTGACGGAATTTTTCCACAGTCAGCACCACGTTGGCTTTGGCGGGATTCTCCACGTATTTGTCAAAACGATTCAATTTCTCACTTGCATATGCCTTCAGCGTTTCTGACGAATCAAGGTTGATGAAAGTCACCGACGTTTGCATGCTGATTGACCTCCTTGTATTTTCTTGCGTTTGTTGGATGGGAGAACACCAAGCATCTCCCGGTACTTGGCAACCGTCCTGCGGGCTATATCAATATTTGAGCCTTTCAAAATGTCAACCATCTTCTTATCGCTGTAAGGCCTTTTCGGATCTTCAGACTCTATTATCCGCCGAATCTTTTCCTTGACACTTGCTGAAGCAATACTATCTCCATCGAATCGACTGATGGAACTGTTGAAGAAGAACTTCAACTCAAAAATACCCTGGGGGGTATGCACATACTTGTTCGTGGTAACGCGACTCACGGTCGACTCATGCATCCCAATATCGGCAGCCACATCCCGCAATACCATCGGTTTGAGGTGGGTAATGCCACGTTCCAGAAAGTCCCGCTGAAAACGGATGATGCTTTCAACGACTTTATAAATGGTCCGTTGACGCTGATGGATGCTGCGGATAAGCCAAACGGCAGACCTAAGTTTGTTCTGGATATATTCTCGTGTCTGGCTTGGAAACTCCTCTCCCCTGCTATGCAAGGCCTCTCTGTAGAACGAGCTTATGCGGAGCTTTGGCATCCCGTCCTCATTTAAGACAATAACATATTCATCTCCCACCTTATATATAAAGACATCCGGGCTAATATATTGGGGTTCTTCGTCGCTGTACTGTCTGCCTGGCTTTGGTTCCATCCTCGTGATGACCTCAACCGCGGCAATGACATCATCAAGCCCTATACCCAAGGCCCGGGCAACCGCCTTGTAGTTCTTGTTCTCAACGTGCTTGAGATAGTTCTCAATAATCTGAACAACAATGGAATCCTCCAACCCAAGCTGTCTAACCTGAATCAGCAGACATTCTCTCAAGTCCCGCGCACACACCCCCACGGGATCATAAGACTGCATTTTGATCAAGACCTCTTCCACCTGTGATGGATCTGACTCGCTCAGGGCTGCAATCTCATCCACGGTTGCCTTCAGGTAGCCATCCTTGTTCAGGTTGCCAATAATTGCGCTGCCAATCCTCTCTTCTGTTGGGCTCGGCATGGTAAGCAATAGCTGCCACATGAGATGTTCGTTGAGAGATTGTTGTCTGGCCAGAAAGTTCTCATATTCTGGGACTTCTCTTTCCTCGGCTTCGAAATGAACCGGACCGGGGGTATTGTATTCGTCCAAATAGACAGACCAATCAATGTCTCCACGGTCCCTTTCTTCCACGGTCACCGGTTTTAGCGGAATTGGTTCCGGGTTGGGCACGACCGGTTCGCTACGAGTCTCACCCTCGGCAGGCACTTCCCCTGGCACATCCTCCAGAACTGGATTTTCTTCCATCTCCTGATGGATGACTTCCAACAGTTCAAGCCGCGATAATTGCAGTAGCTTGATGGCCTGCTGGAGCTGGGGCGTCATCACCAACTGCTGGGTCAGGCGAAGCTGTTGTCTAAGCTCTAGTGGCATTGCTAGTCAGATAGATGTTTCTGCTCTTACCCAATAAAGGTTGTCGCCAAACAGGGCCTCACGGCTGCCAAGCGTTGCTGGAAAATGAATGCTTGACGCCATATCAAAAGACAAATGCTCATTTTTTGCAACCATTATCCATATTCGAGCATCCAGCATGACATACATGCGAAGCTATCCCGACTCCCTCGTTACATCCGAAAGCCCTCCCCCAAATAGAATTCTCTGGCTACGCTGCTTGCCGTGATAGCCTCCGGAGGCCCGGATTCAATCAAAACGCCTTCGTTCAAAATGTAGGCCTGATCACAAACTCCCAGGGTCTCCCGTACATTGTGGTCGGATATGACCACCCCGATTCCTCGCGCCTTCAGCTGGCCGATGACCTTTTGTATATCAACAACAGCAATGGGGTCAATCCCAGCGAAAGGTTCGTCAAGAAGTATAAATGAGGGCGTGTTGACAAGGGCCCGCGTAATCTCAACGCGGCGTCGTTCCCCGCCAGACAACGTATAGGCCTTTCGTCCTGCCAAATGTCCGACATTCAATTCTTCGAGAAGCTCCCGAAGTCGAGTTTCCCGCTCCGAGCGGGTCGTTATAGGAAGCGTTTCTAGGATTGCCATAACGTTCTCTTCCACCGTCAATTTGCGAAAAATCGAAGCCTCCTGAGGAAGATATCCTATTCCCATGCGCGCCCTCACATACATGGGAAGTGAAGTCATATCCTTCCCGTCCAGAAAGACCTTCCCTCCGTCGGGTCGCACGAGTCCCACAATCATATAGAAAGTGGTGGTCTTTCCGGCCCCATTGGGGCCGAGAAGCCCAACAACACTGCCGCTTGCTACCTCAAGGGTTACCGCGTCAACGACACGCTTGTCCCTGTAAGTCTTGACCAAATCCTGAGCCACCAAGCTTGCCATTACTCGGTCAAGCCGCTCCCTTCTTTGACGTAGAGCGTGGCCTCCACCTGGTTTGAGTCACCCCCTTCCACCAAGCTGCGGTTCTCAGCCTGAAAGAGTGTGATCTTATTCCCCCGGACGATGTTCTTGCCCGACCATACCTTAGGATCTCCGCCGCTAAGCTCCAACACCTTCTGCTCTGCCAAGTACACGGCTTTGTCAGCCTCAGCAGTCTTTGTCTTATTGTCAAACACTATCTTGACATTGCCTTCAGAGATAATCTTGTGAATCGTTCCCGGCCCTGGTGAGGCACCTTCACCGGTCTTATAGAAAACCTTCATCCGGTCTGCCCTCATAACCACATCCGCCTCTGTTGCCACCACATTTCCCGAAAATTCGACCAAGCTCATTTTGTGATCAGACTCAAGTCTATCGGCAGTAATGTGTATCGCCGTTTCAGGCTTTTGATTTTCTTCAAGCCCTGGCTGCGGCGGCTCGGCTAAGACAAAGCCGGAAGGTAAAAACAAACAAAGTAACACGGCCAGCAAATGAATGATGCTCTTTTCCCTCGTCCTCATGGCAAAGTCTGCAACGCCCATTGTTGAAGTAAGCATTTATGAATGAAAATTACGCCCAATAATTGTTGCTCAACTAACTCTCGTCAATCCTAAAAACCACCCTCACAGCGTGAAGTCTTTAAAGACTGCTTTGACCCTTCCGCGGACCACAACTTGTTCTGTCCGAAGATTAAAGGCCATGCTGCTTCCGGTGATTTCCATCCTGTTTCCCTTGATGACAACCGGGGTGTCCGTAATCATGGTCTGCGTCTTGTGTTCATAGCGCAGCCTCTCTGTATTCAACTCATATGCCCCACTGCGTGCGACCACATCCCCCCAGACTTCCACATCTTTGGTATTGGTCATGAGAACGCCGTCGCGGCAGTCAAGGCTTATGGTATCGCCATTCTCAAGATAAAAGGTGGCTGCAATGTCTTTGAACACGGTCTTGTTATCCGCCTTCTGGTAGTGAGCCGACTTGGCATCAAGTGTCCATTCCTTGGTGCCGTCTCGTGTTGCCACGTGGTGAATACGGTTGAGGGACACATCGCCATCTTTTGGCAGAACAGAGCGCAGGGTTTCAGGCGCCTCCCTCAGACGATGATAGGCAGTCCACCCAAACCCGATTCCGGCGACCGCAAGAGCTATCAGACAATAGAAGGCTATCTTGACCTTTGACATCAGCAAAGCGCCCGCTCACCCGCCAGCCGTTTCCAGGGCATGACGGACTGCTATCAACTCCTTTAGAAGTGGCCTCAGAGCATGCAGAGACAGCGAGTTGGGGCCATCGCACAGGGCGCAGTCAGGGTCTTTATGAACCTCTATGAAAACCCCGTCCACACCAGCGGCAACAGCCGCGCGAGCCATCACGGGCACAAATTGCCTCTGCCCCCCTGAGGTCTTTCCTGCACCCCCTGGAAGCTGAACGCTGTGGGTTGCATCGAATATAACCGGCCATCCCAGATCCTGCATGATAGCGAGTCCTCGGAAATCAACCACCAAATTGTTGTATCCAAACGTAGTACCCCGTTCTGTCAAAAGGATCTGTTGGTTGCCAGTGGAAACCACTTTTTCGACAACTTGCTCCACATTCCAGGGTGCCAGAAACTGCCCTTTCTTGATATTGACTGGCTTACCTGCCTCAGAAACAGCCACAATGAAATCGGTCTGCCGGCATAAGAATGCGGGAACCTGCATCACGTCTAAGACTTCGGAGGCAGGACCAATCTCATCGAATCGATGTACATCGGAAGTCACCTGCACGTTATGCGTCTTCTTGATGGCAGATAAGGTTTCCAGGCCCTTAAACAATCCAGGCCCCCGGTATGAATCAAGAGAACTCCTGTTAGCCTTGTCATAAGATGTTTTGAATATGAAAGGGATTTGCAGCTCGTCGGTCAATTCCTTAAGAAAGGCTGCGGTCTCCAAAGTCGCATCATGGGTTTCGATAACACACGGTCCGGCAATCAAGACAAGGGGGTTTCCAGCACCAATGGCGATGTCTCCCACGTTAACAATGTGTCTCATCCAATGTTCTCAAATGATCTCCGAAGGAGCAAAAGAGGTTTTGTCCGTGAAACCCACGACCAGACTTCCGCCTGCGAGATCCTGCTGCACCAAGCAGCATTAGTGAAAAAACTCTAACTTACGTTCCTCTAAAAGTCAAGAATCAGCAAGAAAAACAGGGAGCGCGCAGAAAAGGACCTGAAAAAAAACGACCTTGATTCTTCACTGGCGAACTGTTATCGTTCCCCTCTATTTTGACACCTCTGGCAGTTAGGTATTGGTGGATATGAAGAAGTCTAAATTTGCAGGGCCCTTTTATTTTCTCATTGCCCTCTTGCTTTGCGGATTGGCGGGCTCAGTGGTGTGGATTGTGGTCACGTGTTTCGAAGGTGAAAAGCCTGTATTTCAAATTAGCGGCCCCTTTCACACCATTGGAAAAGCCTACACGCTGAAAGGCTCGGCTGCGGATCAGAAGAGTGGCCTGCGCAGGGTTTGGGTAGCGATTCTTCAACAGGGAAAAGAGACAGTATTCTTTGATCAGACCTTTCCGTCGAAGGGGCTTTTAAGAAGGGGGCTGTTCCACGAGCGACCGGTTTCCACAGAGATGAACGTGGAAGCTCTCGGTCTTGCAGACGGAGAGGCCCTGCTCAGGACGGCTGTGTGGGATTATTCGTATCGCGGTTGGTGGAGTGGGAATCGAACGTATGCGGAATACGAAATCGTCATTGATACCCGGCCGCCAACCATCGACATCCTCACCCGCACCCATAACCTCAACCAAGGAGGCGCCGGGCTCGTCATCTACAGAATCTCTGAATCGGGCACGGTCAACGGTGTGCAGGTAGCCGAGCATTTTTTCCCGGGGTACTCTGGGCTCTCAAGCGATCCAAGTGTTCACGTGGCCTTTTTTGCCTTACCGTATGATAAAGGCCGGGAATCGGAGCTCTACGTTACGGCTACGGACGCTGCCGGCAACACGTACCGGACAGGATTTGTCCATCATATCAACGCAAAAGAATTCGAACGGGACAGCGTCAGACTCTCGGAAACCTTTCTCAGACAGAAAATGCCCGAATTTGAAGGTGTGTTAGGCATGAGTAGCCCTTCTGCATCTCTCGTTGAGAAGTTTGTGATGGTCAATAGGAGCTTGCGCCGCGCCAATAACAATACCATCAAGGAAGCATGCAAAGAGAGTGAAGCAAAGCTGTACTGGAACGGGCCATTTCTGAGGCTTCCACAATCAGCACGACAAGCGGGCTTTGCCGACCACCGCAAATATGAGTTAGATGGAAGGACGCTGGACGAGCAGGTCCATCTTGGAATCGATCTGGCCTCAACCGCCCACTCACCCGTGCCTGCTGCCAATCACGGACGGGTCGTATTTGCCGAAAACCTTGGCATTTACGGCAACACTGTGATTATAGATCATGGTTTCGGCCTGTTCAGCATGTATGGTCATCTCAGCCGTATCCA
This sequence comes from Deltaproteobacteria bacterium, assembly GCA_050122775.1. Taxonomy (GTDB): domain Bacteria; phylum Desulfobacterota; class Desulfobacteria; order Desulfobacterales. The sequence continues at coordinate 1,066 of JASFIH010000009.1, read as the reverse complement.
AGTGGAGAAGGACCAGATGGTCTCCAAGGGAGACGTGATCGGATTGACTGGGATGACGGGTTTGGCGGGAGGAGATCATCTGCACTATTCGATGATCGTTGGTGATACGTTTGTCAACCCAATAGAATGGTGGGATCCGCAGTGGATAGAACACAATGTTTCTGACAAGCTAGCCATGTTGGCCCCCGGGGATGAGCAGTGAAACATTATAAAGTCCAGAAGACGTACGAACAGATTAACCAGAAGATCAGGGATGGCAAGGTTGTCGTAGCCACCGCTGAGGAAATCATTAGTATTTTGAAGGAAAAGGGCCCGGTCGACACAGCCCGGGAAGTGGACGTCGTGACCACTGGCACCTTTTCCCCCATGTGTTCATCCGGGGCTTTCATCAATTTTGGCCACTCAGTTCCCGGTATCAAGGCCGCCAGGGTTTGGCTTAACAATGTCCCGGCATACGCGGGCCTGGCCGCTGTGGATTGCTACATCGGAGCGACGGAACCGTGCGAGGAAGATCCTCTGAATAAAGTCTACCCGGGAGAATTCAAGTACGGTGGTGGCCACGTGATTCAGGAGCTGGTTGCCGGAAAGAAGATTCACCTCAAGGCAATTGCATATGGAACCGATTGCTATCCCAATCGGGAAGTTGAAAAGGACATCACATTGAAGACGGTGCCATACGCCGTGCTGTGCAATCCGAGAAATGCTTACCAGAACTATAACTGCGCGATCAACCTGAGCAACAGAACCATTTATACATACATGGGCACACTTCGTCCGAATGCAGGAAACGCAAACTATTGCTCCGCTGGACAGTTGAGTCCGCTGATGAACGACCCGTATTATAGGACCATCGGTGTAGGCACAAGAATTTTCCTTGGAGGTGGCCAGGGGTTTGTGTCCTGGCATGGCACCCAGCATAAACCGCGGGTAAAGAGAACCAACAAGGGGGTTCCCTTGACGCCGGCTGGAACCCTCTGTGTGATGGGAGACCTGAAAAAGATGAGCCCGAAATGGCTCGTTGGCGTAAGTATGCAAGGGTATGGCTGCTCACTGGCCGTCGGTTTGG
>JASFIH010000008.1:0-9431 GCA_050122775.1 Deltaproteobacteria bacterium | reverse complement strand
GGAGTCTACCTGGTTGAAAAGCTGCTATGGGTTCACGGGTTACATGGGATTCAATCTGTTTCCAAGCTGACAGACGTTTCAATGGTGATAGCATGGGAGGATGTGCGGATGCAGGAGAGATACACGTTCAAAACGGAAGAAATCGCGGATGACAACCCTAATTATTGTCAAAGTTACGGAGAAAGAGGTGAGTTCCAGTGCAAAGCAAAAGATGTGGGTTTAGAAACATTCGTTAAGTGCTTGGAGGAAAATCCGGTTCTGTGCAACCATTCCCTTGCCTACGGCCATGGGCATTTCTGCAAGTCTCCGGCCCGCGTCTACATGGCTAAGAGGTTTCAGGAGTAAGCGAGAGAGACAGAGGTGGGCTGGCCTGTGTATTTTCTGCTTTTTTTCAAGGATTCTCGTCGCGCCTTCATTGGGTTCTATAGTAGTCCTCAAAAACATGTTCCTATTGGTCTGAGGCAGCATGCCTCGGCTCTCGCCGGTTTGACCATTGTTGAAATGTGAAACCTCTTGTTTCACCGTAGTAAGCACTCCGTAGTCATTAGGGGGTGTGTTTTGCCAGGCATTTGCTCACCACTGAGCTCTGTGGTAATGCATGTCCTGATGGCTCGATCGGACGCGTGCGTCCCCATCTGTAACGGAACGTGTTTATGAGAAACAGTATACACCATAAGACCTATCCATCCCGCATTGATTGACTTCTCTTCTCTTATGCTTATCTTGCAACAAATGCTAGTATATCAAAAAGCTAGTATATAGCCAGATGTTGTGTGGGCCGAGGAAAGGCACTGGATGTTCTTTGTTGCGAGAAGCAGACCGGTCGCAGGAGGTTTTGAATGAACCAGGAACAGAAACTCAAAGTAGAGGAAATCATAGGCCAACTGCAGTGTCCGTATAATTTCAAGTGTTACAAAATGGGACTGAAGGACCTTTGCAAGGCGAGAGACATTGGGCTTGAATCTCATCTGGAATGCCTTGAAGAACGCCCTTATAAGTGTAAATTCTCCGTGGCGTTCGGGCATTCGTACTTTTGTTATTGTCCTCTGCGTGTTTACATTGCCAAGGAACTGAAGCGATAACCGTCTTCTCTATCGCGTTCTTATAGTCCCTCGCGAGTCTTTCATGATTCCCCATGGGTCGGCGTACCCGTTGTCAAAGGGCACGGATATTTTCTGGGATTGCCGCACCAGGGCCACGGGGAAAAGTACAAAGTTACAAATCGCGTTTTGTGAGTGCTCCCTCCGCCTCTGCATTGCCTCCCTTGGACTTGCTCACCCTGCGGGACTCAAATACCAAGAACCTCCTGCGCTCCCATTCAGCTGCTGATATTCGTGCATCTAACACAGTAAAGCAATACTTTATTTACATGCTGGTATATGCTAAAATGGAATACTATTTGGCCGTAATAAATATTCGAAGTTCTCGAGCCATGACATACCGTGCGTGTATTTGGGCAAATTTTTGCCAAACCCGTTTGCATTTTTTTGCCGCTTGTGCTATAAGGAAAATGCCACGATAGCCAGAGCCCTACAGGAGAATTCAGCACAAGAGATGAGGATGCCAGGGATTGGGTTTTCAGGGCATCGTAGGCAGGGTTTGGGCCTCCGGCCTATGACGGGGCCGGGGGCCCTCAAGCCAGTTCAAATTTCGGTCATGTCAAAGCGAAAGGAACAGCGAAGACATAAACGATTTAAAGCCCCTCAGGGTGCTTTTGCTGGACTTGGCCCTGATTTTAACAAGGTGGGTCAGATCATCGATATCAGCATGGGGGGCCTCGCATTCCGTTATATTGGGAAGGCGAAACCCGCAAACAGATCGCATCTGGACATCATCATGATCGAGCCAGATTTTTACTTGGGCAATGTGCCATGTGTAACCGTTTCGGATTTCCCGCTGGACGGAGGAATCTCTTTCAATGCCACGAGGCGAAGCAGTGTGCGCTTCGGGAAACTCACCCCCTACCAGAAAGTCTTGCTGGGCCAGTTTGTTGAAGGCCTTCATGCTGGTGAAACGTAATAGATGTTGGGGCCAACCCCCTGCTTCGTCTCTGGGATTCAATAGTCTGCCTTAGGCCCGGAGACGGTAAAACCAAGCCCCTGGTGAGCCCTTCTTATTACCCCGGTTCAACTACCCTTGTCCTCACCAGGGGCTTTTTACGCTGAACATAGCGTTCAGAACTGAGGTCTCGTCTGTTTCAAGCCAGGTAGCCCTGCAGAGTCACCTCCTTGCCACCACACCAACGGCACGAGACTTGCAATCCCCTCGTATGTATTATTAGCCATCGTATTTCGATTGCAGCATTCCGACACCATAAGGAGGTCGTAAGATGTCACTATACACATTGATCCATAAGATTACGGCATTGTCGGGCGTTGATCTCATCACGCTCTTGGTAGGCTTCATGATGCTTGGCATAGGGCTTTTGGCTGCTCTGGCGTATACGCGCTAACACTGGCAAGCTGGATGGCCGAGTCGGTCTTGATTGTTTTCAGAAAACATTCCCTCCTTTCTCTTGTGGGCCGGAGGGGACTGCGATGGGCCAAACGACGACGGGGGAAGCAACACGGCCTTAAACAGAGCTCCGGCCCCCTTTCTTCCTTGTGCGCCGAGATTTTTCTACCTCTATAGTTCTCAAGAATATGTTTCGATGGGTCTGACGGAGGGAAATGTCACTCCCGCGGTTGTTTATCTTCCTGCTTGGGCTGCGGAGGTTAACAGGCGGCTAGGCGATCTCCAATGATTTCCGTATTGCAATTATTCTCGAAGATGTGGTAAGGGCTGAGCGGAAATAGCGAGTGCATGCCCCTTGGGTTCTCCCTGAGGGCATTACCTCGCGGGCCGCGCGGTACGCCAATAAGTTCAATTGGAAAAAGGGAGAGGATGGGTGAGATGAGCGACCAGCAAGATTGGCGAAGATATCTCAAGATCATAGCAGTGTTCTTGGTACTTTCGCCGGGCATTTTCAAGATTGTTTCAGCTATCATTAGCGCTTTCGGTTAACGGGTTTCTCCGCATTTACCTGCTTTTTTTGGCTCTGCTTAAATCTTCCGAAGGTATGTTGATCCCGTGGGGATCAAGAATCCTGACCTGTACTTTTCTTGGCAGCATGTCCCTCCTTTTTCTATAAGCCACTTCCAAACCTCAGATCGCGTTCGATGGCAAGGCGAGAGCCGATGAAAAAGCGCAGCATACACGGGAGTATGTGAGCATTTTGAAGGGGTTCTCAACGTAGCCATGGGGCGTTAGATAGGATTTTGAGATAGCTTCTAAGAATTCCTGCGTAGCATAAGCCTGTGATTGGGCCTTCCTGCAGGCTGCGAAGCACTGCCGTCAGGGGGAACCCGATAGCAGCGGGCTTGCTTTACGGTTGAGGATAGTCCGTCTTGTGCGGCAGGGATTTAGAATTTGTGAAGAGTGCAACCCTGTGGTATCAGAACAACAGACGATGCTTTGCTTGGTAGAGGGATCATTTGCCTGACAGGCTCACGAATCCATGCCGACGAATCTTCCGCCAGAATACTTTGAAGTTGAAAGGCGCTTTCGGAAGGCCAAGGCTCCAGCGGAGAAGATCGAGGCATTGGAAGAAATGCTCGCCATTATCCCCAAGCACAAGGGGACGGACAAGCTGCGGGCGGATTTTAGGCGCCGGCTTTCCAAGTTAAAGGCCCAACAAACAGTCAAGAGGGCAACCAGCAGACGAGATGTGGGGTACAGGATCGATCCGGAAGGTGCCGGCCAGATCGTTCTGGTTGGCCCTCCTAACGTCGGAAAATCTGCCCTGGTGGCTGCCCTGACCAATGCCAATCCCGAAGTGGCCGACTTTCCCCACACGACCCGAATACCCACACCGGGCATGATGCCATTCGAAAACATCCAGATTCAACTGATTGACACCCCGCCAATGACCCAAGAGTACATGGAGCCCTGGCTTCCGGACATCATTCGCAGGGCCGACATGATTCTCTTGGTGGTGGATGTGACCACGGACCCTGTTCAACATCTGGAGGAGACCGTTGCCTTGCTCGAAAGCAAACAGATTGCTCCCAAACGTTTGGCCCATTTGTATAAGGGGAGACAAGGTTGGACTTTCAGACCATTACTGGTTGCCGCCAACAAGAATGACAACGCCATGGCTGAAGAAAACTTTCAGATATTCAAAGCCCTGTTGGAGGATGACTGGCCAATGGTGGCCGTCTCTGCTGCCACAGGTCGAAACCTCGATTTGCTGAAGAAAACGCTGTTTGAACGGCTCGAGATCATACGCGCTTACACCAAGGCGAGGGGCAAGACACCCGAGCATGACGCACCATTCGTGCTCAAGAGAGGGGCGACAGTGGAAGACCTCGCGGGTAAGATCCACAAGGAGTTTGTGGAGAAGCTCAAATTTGCAAAGGTGTGGGGAAACGACGTCTATGACGGCCAGATGGTCCAGAGGGACTATGTGCTGAAGGATGGAGATGTGGTGGAACTGCATGTGTGAACCGCAAAGTGGGGGTCGTAGTAGCGCTCAAGAACATATTCCGATTGGTCTGAGGAAGCACACCTCTGACCTCGCCGCTCGATGAATGAGCAATAGACGAAGGGATGCTGGCTGGAGGAGAAGAGTAGAATGATGGCAAAAAAGCAAAAAGTCGAATACCCCGTGATTCCTGCGGACAGAGAAGACGACCTTCACAATTTGGACTGCGTGGATTCAGCCGATCTGGTTCTCTTTGTCGCCGGGAATCAATTCATGGTCATGGAAAACCTGATTCGGGCGTTTCAGGAACAATACCCAGATGTAAGGAAGGTATTCTACGAGACCCTTCCTCCCGGTCTAGAACTCAAACAGATTCTATCGGGTGGGGCGCTTTTTCGGGATAGGCTGATAGACGTGGTTCCTGATGTCTATGCATCTGTGACGCAAAAGGCGATGGAGCGCCTTGAACAGAGTGGGCATATAGAAAAGGGGGACTACTTTCTGTATCTGCACAACCGCATTGTGCTGATGGTCCCGGAAGACAACCCGGCACACATTACTTCTGTCGTAGACCTTGGCCGGGAAGAAGTGCGTATTTCACAACCGAATCCAGAGTATGAAGACATTGCCTACTACATCATCGACATGTATCGGCAGGCAGGGGGTGAAGGCCTCGTGCATCGCATCATGGAGGAAAAACGGGCCCAAGGCACAACGATCCTGACCGTTGTTCACCACAGGGAAACGCCACTCAGGATTCGGAAGAGGACAGTCGACGTAGGGCCGGTGTGGGCGACTGAGGTCAAACATGCCCGCAAAAATGGTCTTCCAGTGGCCATGGTCGAGCCAGGAGAGGGTTTGGACCAGAGGGAAAAGATCAACTACTACATCAGTCGATTAAAGGGTGCAGCCAACCAGGCGAATGCTGAGAAGTTTTTGGACTTCATAAGATTGCCTCGCGCACAGGGAATCTATGAATCGTTTGGATTTGTTCCTCATTTTGAGGCTCATGAGCCATAAGGAGCGCGCATGGAAGCACATGGAAACGACGGGTTATTGGAAGAAATAGACAAGGAGCTCCGCGCCATTGACAAGAAACTGAAGAAAGCCCTTTCCAAAACTGACGCACTTCTTAAAGAACAACGCGAGGAAAAAGAGGAAAACGAAAATGGTCGCAGTGACACGGAGGAATGAGCAATTCCTGTCATGATCACCATTGGTTTTTCATCCCACCGCATTGAGGCCCTCCCTTACATCCGCAAGCACATGGAAAGACATCAGGTCATCGTTCTCGAAGAACCCGCTGTCCCAGAGTTTTCCGAAATGCTGGAAGGCCGGCTCTCTATTGACGAATATATGATGACAAGCGAGGCGGAGTTTCCTGAGTTTGAACGTCAGATGTGCGTCTTGCTTCGAGATCTTCATGAGAGTGGCCAGCACATCGTACAGGTTGAGCCTTACCTTGAAGGGTTGCTTCAAATTCACGAAATTCTCTCTCAGGGAAAGACACCTCAAGACATCGTTAGGGACCCCCGGCTTGAGGAGGTGTACAGGGCTGAAAAGCGTGCCACAGGGACGTTGCTTTCTTATTACACGCAAGCCTTGCAAGCGCCCTTTGAGGGCGTGATCGAGGCGCTCAAGGCGTTTGCCCAGGCCGATGCTGATCGTCTCGTACTCCGTGGGCGCTTGCGAGCACGGGCGATCCACGCTCTTGCCCTTGGGCGAGGGGATACCTACGTGGAAGCCGGATACCTCCACTATCCCCTGTACAGATTTCTAAGAAAGGCTGCAGGCCATGGCTGCAAAGTTCGCGTGGTGTATTTACTTGCACCTGTGGTGCGTAGGCTTCACGGCAAGCGGCGAAATATGGGTCCCGGTGACATCTTGACACTTCATTACGCACTGGGTGGTACGTTGTCGAAAGGCAAGGCAGACTTGTTGGCAGCTCGCAGTCTCATCTATATCAAGTTGATCCAAAAAGATGAGGTGCTGCCTGGGGTTTCCAATGCCCCCCATACCGAGGATGAAACGGGTGTGAATCGGGTTGTAGATCAGTTAAGCATGGAAGCGTGTAAAGTCCTGTTTGACAACATACGGCTGGCAAAGCGGGAGCAAGCGCTCCAGTTGGTCCAAGCCTATCTGATGCAGTCATCCAAGCAGCCGTAAAAAATATTCTCACTAGCCCTACATGAGGCTTGAAAATAGCATGGCCATCATATATGAGAAGTGCGTCAATCTCTTATCGTACTAGTGTTTACAGATACTTTCCGATTGGCTTGAAGGAGAAACCTCCTCTCTTGCCAGGATGGGTTCAGAAAGTGATCAGAGGGGCGAGAGGGGAGGCGTGCTCTCTCAGACTAATTGGAACATATTTTTGAGATCTACTATAGTCATGAAAAATGCCATTGGTATGTGGAAGGAGGAGGCGATGTCTGACAAAGAGAAGTTTGTAAAGTTTTTCAAGGAGGTCGGAATCAAGAGCACGAATATCCTGCCAGAAGATGTCATCCTTGAAATGGAAGAAGAAGTGCCCTGGCAGACTGCCCTGAGTGTTGGTCAGTTGTGGTTTCTGTTTGGAGAGAATGAGGCGTATCTGGGACTCCTCAATGATGAAACCATGCAATTTGAGCCGAGGAAAAAATAGACCCAATGCGCATTAAGCCAGCGAGAGCCCTATCTTATCAGACCGGGCGCTGACGCGCTCAAGCTTAACCAATACAGTGTCTTCCGGCTTGAGATCCGCCCCACAATTTAGAGGAAGCGAACATTCAATCATATACTTGGTCAGGAGTACGACATACCTGTGACGCCGTTTCTCAAGGACCAGCGCCTCGTGCTTCTCTCCTATGTGACGTTCAAGGTATCTTAGAATCCAATACCGTAGGCGTTCCTGCTGCAGGACCGTAATGTAACTCATGGGCTGCTCAACAGCCTGAATGATGAACCTGAGCTCGTCGTCGGAATATAGGGTGCCTAGTCCCAACAGCCCCCGGACCTGACGTTGTGTCACGAGATCAAGATACTTGCGCAAAGGTGAAGTCAGGGTAAGATAGACATCGAGTCCAAGACCCGCATGGGGTTCTGGCTCAAGCCCCAAAATAACACGGCTCAAGAGTCTACGCTGCATCCAGTTCTGGTAAAGCGTTCCACTACCTTGTTCAATGAGACGTCCCCGGGGTTCCAGTTGGGCTCTATAGATGGTTGCCTGCCCCTGTTCTTTGAAGAAGCGCCCGCCCAGCCAGTTCGCGAGGATCATACATTCGGAAACCATCAAACGGCTTGGACTTTCCCTATTGATCTGTGTTAGAGAGATTTCCCCATTCCCGTCAATCCAGACATTCATTTCGGGAAGGGTGAGTTGAATGGCGCCGGCATCCAAGCGGAGCTGACGACATTTTTTGGCTACTTCATAGACTGCCTCAAGCTCCGGATCTTGCTCTACCATCAGGTTGGCATGATAATAAGTCATCTGCCGGTCTACGTGGATAATGCTGGGGAAGATCTCGTACTCCACGACTCTTGCCCCTCTATCAAGACGAGCCATAAAGCTTATGGCCAGACTGTCTTGACCCTCCTTGAGGCTGCAGAGGTCTTCTGCTAGAGGCCGGGGGAGCATGGGGATGCGTTTGTCAGGCATATATATGGAGCTGCCCCTGGCTAAAGCCTCTTCGTCAACCGGGTCCCCCTTGCTCAGGTAATGCGAAACATCGGTTATGTGTACCCAAAGCCTAAACCCATCTCCTTCCGGCTCAATGCTAATGGCGTCGTCAAAATCAAGTGTGCCCTGGCCGTCTATGGTAATGGTGGAGAGATGGGTAAGGTCACGTCGTTTTCCATTCGACCTCGACTCGGTCTCCTGAGACGAGAGCTGTTGCGCGGCTGTCATGACCCGGGATGGAAAAGCGTCAGATATTCCGAATCTATGAAGATTGAGGTTCTCATCCTGATTCCACACTCCGAGTTTCACCAAGAACTCAAATACGCCGTCCTTTGGGTCCAGGCCTGACCGGGCAATGACCTCTTTAGTAATGCTGTAATGCGGACTGTCTTTTCCGAAGAGGTGGAAAGACTTCAGCATTTCTACGAGTTCCGCCTTGTCAGGGGGAACATCGGCCCGTTGACCTTCCAGAACACTTCGCACCCATTTGCTTCCTTCTTCGATCGTATGGGCCTTTCGCGCTTCCTGTGCAGCTTGGGCTGCAATCTGGGCTACTCTCTCAGGACTGTTTGGGAGGAACCGATCCGTGTCAAACTTGAAATAGAGGGGATCTTCAAAAAGGGCTCGCATGACAGCCGAGGTGTGGTCACTGGTGATTTGGCCGTCAAAAGAGAATTCAGCCATCGTTTGCAGATCAATCCATGTGGCTTCTTCGTGAAGCACCGTCCAGAGCGCTTCCACGTCTATTTGCTTCTGTAACTTCCTTCGGGCCAACACTTTACTTTGCAAATGTTCAATGAAAGCATCCCTGCTCATCCCTGGATCCAGCCGCTCACCACTCACATGTGCCAGCCTCTTTTCCGCGTGGCTTATCTCGCGGTTGTGCTCAGTGAGCATACGAAGCTTCTGATTCTTCTTACCCAAGACAACGGCGCAGACAATCTGTTTGCGGTCGATATATTCGACGACGGTTCCTATCTCCATGCTGCAATTTATACCAACGGGGTAGAGGAAAGTCAACAAGGCCTGTGTGGTCCTCAAATCACTTTGACTCTTGCTATTCTCTCTGTTAGCAATATGATCCAATGCCAATATGATCTAAGTTTGTTGAGGTACACAGGGCCTGACGCATGCAGTATCGACCCCGGCTCCTTGTCCTCTTGCCTCGAAGCCTTTGGTAATAATGTGATTCCCGAGATCCCATGAAATCATACCGCCTGGTCAAACCGTACTTCGTTGAGAAGAGGTATGTTATCGCGCTTGGCCTTTTCTCTCTGCTCCTGGTTGATATGCTTCAGCTCTTTATTCCAC
>JASFIH010000007.1:0-9560 GCA_050122775.1 Deltaproteobacteria bacterium | reverse complement strand
CCATGAACTGGGGGGTGGAGATCTTCACCCTCATAGAGGTCTTTCGCAAAGCAACGAACGTTGCTCAAGTCGAAATATCCGATGGCCCCTTTGATCACAAACATCAAGCCGTATCAAAATCAGACAAGGAAAAGGGCCTCCACAAGATGGTCGTCGATATTGTAACGACCCTTTTGAGCGCCTTGGTCATCGAAGAGGGTTTGGAGATCTCGGATCACTTCATTCGAGATCTAACGGTGACCTACTTGGATGTGGCGGATAACCTCATCAAAATGTATGCCGACAATGCTGCGTTTTCCGATCTGGAGTATGAAGCCAACGTGGAAGAGGCAGTCGTTCACGGTGTGGTCAAAGATGCCATCCTCTATGCAGGGGATCTGCTCGTTTCACCTTATCGGCTGGCGGACCGGTTCAGTGCCTTTGTGATAAGCCACGAAGCCTTCGAACCCTTTGTAGCGTCCGGATTACTCAAGGCAATTTCCTCAACAGCCCGTAAGACCCAAGCCCAGCTCTTTGAAATGCCTCTCACCGTCTCCTGGGAGAGGGTTGAGCGAAAGATGCCAAACATTTTATATGACATCATTGATGTTTTGGAAAAAGAAAAGAGGCCTTATGCCAAATAAAAGCCAGCCTGCATCCAGCGGTCCCCAAGAGCAGGAGCAGGGCTTTGATTCAGCTGACCAGGGCACGGTGGTTTCCATCCGTGGAAGCGTGGTCGACGCTCGTTTTCCGAAGCAACTCCCCTTCGTGTATAACCTCCTCAGAGCTGGTGATGGTGGTGACATAGCCATTGAGGTACAAACCCACCTTAGTGCTGAAGTGGTGCGTGGAATTGCACTGACGCCAACCCAAGGCTTGGCCCAGGGCTCGCCTGTTACCGACACTGGTGAACCAATACGGGTGTGCGTCTCAAAGGAGCTTCGTGGCAGGATGTTCAATGTCTTTGGAGAGCCGATTGACAGGGGAGGGGAGCTTGGCAGTGGAGAGTGGCGTTCTATTCATCGCGAGCCGGTTCCCATCAATCAACGGTCAACGAGCTCACAGATATTCGAAACAGGTATCAAGGCTATCGACCTTCTTGTTCCTCTGGAGTTGGGAGGCAAAGCCGGACTCTTTGGGGGTGCTGGTGTAGGCAAGACGGTGGTCATCACAGAGATGATCCACAACATGGTTGGGCGTCATGAGGGCGTCAGTCTGTTTTGTGGGATTGGTGAGCGCTGCCGTGAGGGAGAGGAGCTGTATCGCGAGATGAGGGAGGCCGGGGTGCTGGAAAACACCGTAATGGTCTTTGGCCAGATGAATGAGCCGCCAGGCGCGAGATTCCGGGTGGGGCATGCAGCACTGACGATGGCCGAATACTTTCGGGACGATGTGAAACAGGACGTTCTCCTCTTGATAGACAACATCTTTCGTTTCATCCAGGCTGGATCTGAGGTCTCCGGACTCATGGGGCAACTTCCTTCGCGCCTTGGCTATCAGCCGACGCTTGGGACGGAGCTGGCAGAACTGCAGGAACGGATCTGCAACACCACGACAGGCGCGATTACATCGATTCAGGCTGTTTATGTACCCGCGGATGACTTCACAGACCCCGCGGCGGTTCACACTTTTGCACATCTGTCCGCTTCCGTTGTTCTCTCCCGGAAGAAAGCCAGCGAGGGGCTATACCCGGCCATTGATCTCCTTGCGTCCACCTCCAAGATGCTGACGCCGGGCAGTGCTGGAGAAAAGCACTACCGTGTTGCTCAGGAGGTGCGCAAGACATTGGCAATGTATGAGGACCTGAAGGACATCATCGCCATGCTCGGCCTGGAGGAACTTTCACAGGAAGATCGTCGAACCGTTTTTCGCGCCAGGCGCCTTGAGCGATTTTTCACCCAACCTTTTTTCACGACAGAGCAATTCACCGGATTGCCCGGGAAAATGGTGGACCCGCAAGACGCTTTAAGCGGGTCCGAACGCATTCTTGCTGACGAATTCTCGGAATATCCAGAGCAAGCCCTCTATATGATTGGCAAGATTGACGAGGCAAAGACGTCATGAATCTGAAAGTACTTCTTCCCAGCGAAGTGCTCATCGATCAACGGGTAACCAAGGTCGTTGCAGAGGCAGCAAACGGCTCCTTTTGCCTCTTGCCTCGGCACGTGGACTTTGTAACTGCTCTTGTGCCGGGGCTTCTCTCATTTGTAACCCCACAAGGCGTTGAGGAGTTTCTTGCGGTAGATGAAGGCATCCTGACCAAGTGTGGCTCTGAAGTTTTGGTCTCAACAAGAAACGCCGTGCGTGGCCCGGACTTGGGCAAGTTGGAACGGACGGTTGAAAAGAGGTTTCGGCGCTTGGACGATCAGGAGAAGACCGCCCGCTCCGCATTTGCAAAGTTGGAGGCGAATTTCATTCGGCGATTCATGGACCTCGAAAAACATGGATGAACCTCACGTTGCGAATGAAAAGCGAAAAGATGTCCAAAGGGAACTGTGCAGGAGGATAAAGGCCAAAGAAGCCCGAAAGATGAGGGCCCGGAGGCAACAAGACCGTTCGGTTTGGTTCGGGCTCGGGATGTTTGGGTTGGTCGGGTGGTCCGTGGCCGTTCCTACGCTCATCGGTATCGCTGTGGGCGTGTGGATAGACCTGAAAACAGCGACCCGGTACTCATGGACACTGATGCTGCTTGTTATTGGCATTGCGGTGGGCTGTCTGAATGCTTGGTTTTGGATTTCCCGTGAGCGCAAGATGATCGAGGAAGAAAAAGAAGATTTTGAATGCAAATGACTTCTTGTTCCTGGCGCTAGCCCTGGCAGCAGGCGTGGGTCTCGGCATCTTCTACTTCGCGGGTCTGTGGTTGACCGTTCGAAAGCTGCCCGCGACGCCCCGACCTGTATTTTTCAGTTTGTCGAGCTTTTTTGCACGGCTGGTGGTGGTTATCCTTGGCTTCTATTTTGTCATGAATGGTCGATGGCTGCGACTCCTTGTTTGTCTGTTCGGTTTTCTGTGCGCTCGGTTTGTCTTGGTGCGCGTATGGGGTCCTGAGAGACGAGGCCGATAATGCTTGACGTATTCGATAAGGCTTTGCCCGACTTGCTGTGGACTGACCGGGTCTTGAGGTAAGGTTTAGAACGATGCGTATCAGTCCGGATACCTTGGTCTTCTTTCAGTGGGGGCCTGTCGTCCTGAACGGGACCATTCTTTTTACATGGCTTGTGATGGCCCTTATGGTCCTTGGTGCCAGATTGGTGACACGCAGGCTCTCTTCAGGGACGCGGCTGTCGAGATGGCAAAACCTCATGGAGGTCCTCGTAACGGGCATGAGGAGGCAAATCCGTGAGATAACACATCAGGATCCAGGGGAATACCTCCCTTTCGTGGGTACGTTGTTCTTGTTCATCGGGATCTGCAACCTTTTGGCTATTGTGCCCGGGTTTGAGCCGCCCACAGGCTCCCTTTCCACAACAGCCGGGCTGGCTGCGTGTGTGTTTGTTGCAGTTCCCTTGTATGGCATCGCTCATAGGGGACTTTCCTATTTTACCCAGTACGTTAAACCCTCGGTGTTTATGCTGCCGTTTAACATCATGGGAGAACTGTCGCGCACCCTGGCATTGGCCGTTCGGCTTTTCGGCAATGTGATGAGCGGTACGATGATTGCTGGCATCCTCCTGGCCGTTACACCGCTCGTTTTCCCCATTGTGATGCAGGCCTTGGGCCTTTTGACAGGTTTGATCCAGGCATACATTTTTGCGATCTTGGCGATGGTATATATTGCCGCTGCGACACGGGTCCAGAAACAAGAAGGGAAAGACAACCACCAAAAAGAGAAAGGAGATATAGTAGATGGATAACGTGGGTCTCATTGGCATGATGTCCGTGATTGCCTCGGGGCTGACCATTGGCATTGGTTCTATTGGCCCCGCAATAGGCGAAGGCCGGGCCTTGGCCCAGGCATTGAGTTCCATTGCCCAGCAGCCAGATGAAGCCAACACGATCACACGAACCCTCTTCGTTGGTTTGGCCATGGTGGAATCAACCGCGATTTACTGCTTTGTGGTGGCCATGATCTTAATTTTCGCCAATCCGTTCTGGGAACACGTTATATCAAAAGCTGGAGGATAATCCGTGCTGATTAACTGGTTCACTGTCGTTGCACAGATCGTCAATTTCATAGTGCTCGTCTATCTCCTCAAACGCTTTTTGTACAAGCCTATCATGAAGGCCATGGACGAGAGGGAGAGGCGCATAGCGGCCCGCTTAGAAGAGGCTGAGAAGAGGGAAAAGAGGGCCCAGCAAGAACTAGAGCAATACGGGCAGAAAAACAAAGAGCTTGACACGCAGCGTGAGGCGTTGGTGAGCCGGATCAAGGAGGACGTGGAGGCTCAGCGAAAAGAACTTGTTAGCCAAGCACGCGAAGATGTCGACGCCATTCGGACCAACTGGTACCACGCACTGGAGAGGGAGAAAGAGGCGTTCCTCCAGGATCTCCGCGAACGCATGGGTATGCATACATGCGCTGTTGCCCGCAGAGCGCTCAAGGCCCTGGGCAATGTGGAGCTTGAACGCCATATTGTTCGTGTGTTTGTCGAACGTCTCCGCAGCTTGGACGAGGGGGAACAAAGCGCACTCAGAGAATCTGTTCAGAGGTCCAAGTCAGAGGTCGTGGTGGCAAGTGCCTTTGAGATTTCCCAAGACATGTCAGAGGAGATAGCGCAGACTTTACAGGAGCATTTGTCGGAATCGATTGCATTGCGGTTCAAAATATCACCTGACGTGGTTTGCGGGATAGAATTGCGGGCCCAAGGACGTAAGATTGCCTGGAGTATGCGTGATTACGTCGACGGTCTCGAAGCAATCCTGGCTGTGGTCTTAAAAGGCGAAACAAAGGGCCCGGATGAACAAAAACCTTCTGGGAATAAGAAAGAGGCACAGCAGAAAGGGGAGAGAAACGCCCTTGAAAGAGACTGAAGTACTGAAGGGTTTTCTTGACGGGACGTTTGCTACCCTGGACGGCGTCCTGGAGGATTACACAGCGGATGTCAGGGCGCAAGAGATTGGCACGCTGAACTATGTCGGGCAGGGAATCGCCCGGGTTGAAGGTTTACCGGGGGTGAGATCGGAGGAGCTTGTTCTCTTTGCCGGTAATGTGTTGGGCATGGTTTTCAACGTGGATCCGTCAGAGGTTGGTGTCATCCTGCTCGGAGAAAGTCCTACCTTGAAGGCGGGCTCAGAAGTCAGAAGGACAGGGCAGATTCTGCAGGTGCCGGTAGGTGATGCCTTGATCGGTCGTCTGGTAGACCCAATGGGTCGCCCATTGGATGGTCTTGGTCCTATTCGGACTTCAGCATGGCTGCCTGTGGAGCGGGAGGCTCCCGAGATCATGGATCGCGCACCCGTCACTGTTCCTCTGCAGACTGGCCTCAAGGTGGTGGATGCCTTGATACCTATTGGCCGTGGCCAGCGAGAGCTTGTTCTCGGTGACCGACAGACAGGAAAGACCGCTATTGCATTGGACACTATGATCAATCAGCGGGACAAAGACGTTCTATGCGTGTACTGTGCCATCGGACAGCGGAGTTCCTCGGTGGCCAAACTGGTTCAGGATCTGAGAAAGCACGATGCCATGGCTTACTGCATCATTGTGGTGGCCGAGGGTGAAGATCCCCCGGGTTTGCAGTTCATTGCCCCGTATGCGGCTACTACCATGGCAGAGTGGTTCGTTGAACAAGGGCGCGATGTTCTGATTGTGTATGACGATTTGACCCGCCATGCGCGCGCTTATCGGGAACTGTCCCTTTTACTGCGCCGGCCTCCAGGACGAGAGGCTTTTCCAGGAGATATATTCTATATTCATTCCCGGCTGCTCGAACGGTCTACCCACCTTAGAGATGAGCTTGGTGGTGGCTCTTTAAGTGCCATGCCCATCGTAGAGACGGAGGCGCAGAATATCTCAGCATATATACCAACCAATATTATTTCTATCACAGACGGACAGATCTATCTTTCCCCAGACCTTTTTCAGAAAGGTGTCCTTCCGGCTGTTGATGTTGGCAAGTCTGTTTCCAGGGTAGGTGGGAAGACGCAGCTTCCCGCCTATCGCGCCGTGGCCGGCCACCTGCGGCTCTCTTATTCTCAGTTTGAAGAGCTCGAGACCTTTGCTCGTTTTGGCACCCGTCTCGATCAGGATACACAAAAGACGCTGGAGCATGGTAGGCGTATCCGTGAGGTTCTGAAACAGCCTCAATATCAACCCATGTCGGTGTCTGAACAAGTTGCTGTGCTCTTGGCAGCAGCAGAAGGGCTGTTTGACAAACTGCCCCCAGATCAAGTGGCGACAGCGGGAAGACGCATACGGGAAGCCGCGACTGCCGGGCTTCCCGATCTTTGTGCCAGCATACAATCCGGGACCAAGCTGAGTGCCGAGGATCGCACGCGCCTCCTGGATGTTGGTCAACGTGTACTGGCTGAGGAACACCAGGACAAGAAAGCGGCTTTATAAAAGGTCCTGAATTTTAGAAGTGCTCCGAACGGAAATGTCGTGGAAACCATTGAGTCCCTGAGACGGCGCATAAAGAGCGCTGAGGATTTGCACGCTGTTGTGAGGACGATGAAGGCCCTCGCCGCGGTGAGTATTCGTCAGTACGAGAAGGCAGTCGAATCTCTCGCTGAATACAACCGAGCGGTTGAGATGGGTTTTCAGGTCATTCTGAAGCAGAAGCCCGAAGGGGTTACAATGGCGAGGCCTGCCTTGAAAGCGCGTTTGGGAGGTATCGTTTTCGGCTCAGACCAGGGGATGGTTGGACAATTCAATGAAGTTATAGCACGGTATGCAACCACGGAGCTCGAAAAAAGGCAGGTGAGAAGAGAACACCTTACCCTAATGGCTGCTGGCGCGCGGGTCTCGGCCCGCCTTGAGGAGGCCGGACATTCTGTGGAGGATTACCTTTCGCTTCCAGGCTCTGTTCTGGCCATTACGCCTGTGGTCCAAGAAGTCGTGTTGAAGATAGAAACGTGGCGCTCCGAACGCAGCATCGATCAAGTTTTTCTCTTCTACAACCGGCCCCTCTCGGGTGCATCTTATCGGCCTGATATCCTGCAGCTTCTCCCGGTTGATCTGAGATGGTTTCAAGACCTGGCCGAAAGACCTTGGCCATGCAGAGCCATTCCGCTCTTTACGATGGACTGGAACGGATTCTTTTCTTTCCTCATTCGAGAGCACCTTTTCGTATCTCTCTATCGGGCCTTTGCTGAATCACTTGCCAGCGAAAATGCCAGTCGGCTGGCATCCATGCAAGTCGCTGAGAGAAACATCGAAAATCGCCTGGATGAACTCAACGCCCAATATCATCAACAAAGACAAGGTGCCATCGACGCAGAGCTCTTTGACCTTGTGGCTGGTTTTGAGGCATTGCGTGAGAAAGCTTCCTAATCAGGACGGACAAGCGATTCCTGCTGTTGCTTTGTAGCGTACTTGGGCGATACCTGCCATGCTTCCATATGTTCTACTGATCGTCGGGTTTGTACTACTTATCAAGGGTGCTGGCTATCTCGTTGACGGTGCTTCGTCAATAGCAAGGCAGTTCAAGGTTTCCGATCTTGTCATCGGGTTAACGGTCGTGGCCTTTGGGACGTCCAGCCCTGAGCTCTTTGTGAATATCTTTGCTAGCGTCCAAGGTAATACAGGGATTGCGATTGGGAATGTCTTGGGAAGCAACATCGCCAATATATTCCTCATTCTTGGTGTGTCATCTCTCATTTACCCATTGATGGTCACACATGGGACGGTATGGAAAGAAATTCCGTTCAGCCTCTTGGCTGCGCTCGTCTTGGGTGTCCTGGCAAATGACCGGCTGATTGACAAACGAGATTTCTCTGCCTTAACAAGAGCAGATGGTCTTGTTTTGCTCTGCATTTTTGTCATATTCATATATTACTCATTCGGCATCGCGAGAAAGACCGAGGGGCTGCAAGAGCACATAGCTAAAAAGCGATACGGATTTGCGCGTTCAATCCTTCTGGTGAGCGCAGGCTTGCTTGGACTGATTATTGGTGGAAAATGGATTGTCGATGGTGCTATACATTTAGCGCTCACCCTTGGTATGAGCGAGTCTCTGGTCGGACTCACGATCGTTGCCGTTGGGACGTCCCTGCCAGAGCTGGCTACCTCAGCAGTGGCTGCGTACAGAAGGAATGCTGACATCGCCGTAGGTAACGTGGTTGGTTCTAACATTTTTAACATCCTTTTTGTCCTTGGAATAAGTTCGACAATTAGGCCCCTGCCCTTCAATAGGCTGAGTAACACGGACATTGGAGTCGTGATTTTGGCCAGTGCACTGTTGTTTACTTGCATGTTTACGGGCAGAAGACGGTCACTAGACAGATGGGAGGGCGGTATTTTTCTTGCGTTGTATACGGCCTATGTTACCTTTCTCATTATTCGCGGGTAGCGACTCATTAATAGCTCCAACAAGACCAAGAGGGGGTGAATTTTCATGCCGAAGTTCATGAAGACAAGGTCGAAAAAGGCTGGTCATGCGCCGGGGACGCTTATCCACATTGGGGAGAAAAGGGTCGAAAAGGTGAGGATGACACTCATTGACTATGATGAGAAACAGCTTCAAGAGAAGGAGTTGAGGAGCATAGAAGAGTGTTTCCCCTGCAAGGACGAGCCCACCGTCTCATGGATTAACATAGACGGCCTTCACGATACCGAGGCCATTGAGAAGGTGGGGAGACACTTCAATATTCATCCTCTTGTTTTGGAAGACATTGTCAATACAGGACAACGGCCAAAAGCAGAGTATTTTGACGGCTATGTCTATATTGTCTTAAAGATGCTCCAGTATGACGAGAAAGAAGATGAAGTCAGGGCTGAGCAATTTAGTCTGATTCTGGGTTCTAATTTTGTCATATCTTTCCAGGAAAGCGCGGGAGATGTCTTTGAGGCAGTCCGTGAGAGGATTAGAAAGGGAAAAGGGCGTATTCGCAGGGGAAGTGCTGATTACCTGGCCTACGCGCTGATGGATGCCATCGTGGATCAATATTTCGTTGTGACAGAAGTATTTGAGGAGAAAATGGAATCTCTGGAGGAAGAATTGGTTGAGGACCCTAAAGCCCAAACCCTGGAAACCATACACACGATGAAAAGGGAGATGATATACTTCCGCAAGCAGGTTTGGCCATTAAGAGAGGTCCTCGGGGGTCTCGTGAGAGGGGAACTCTCCCTTATTTCTGAGACCACGGCAGTCTATCTCAGGGATGTTTACGACCATACCATTCAGGTAATAGATACGATGGAATCTTTAAGGGATGTGTTGGGGGGCATGCTTGATATTTACCTCTCAACAATCAGCAATCGAATGAATGAAATCATGAAGGTTCTTACGATCATAGCCACCATATTTATTCCCCTCACCTTTGTGGCAGGCATTTACGGCATGAACTTTAGATATATGCCAGAGCTCGAGTGGCACTGGGGCTATTTTATGGTTTGGGGTATAATGATCGGCATTGTCGTGACAATGCTGGTCTATTTCAGAAGAAAGGCATGGCTATAACCTCCATTGAGCGTCAACAAG
>JASFIH010000006.1:0-9939 GCA_050122775.1 Deltaproteobacteria bacterium | reverse complement strand
CCTTCTGGATGGGATCTGTTGACATGGTTCTAGAAGCCATTGCAAAACCCTAGATCGCGTTCGATGACAAGGCGAGGGCCGATGAAAAAGCGCGGCATACACGGGAGTATGTGAGCATTTTGAAGAGGTTCTCAACGCAGCCATCGGGCGTTAGATGGGGTTTTGCAATGGCTTCTAGTAAACCATCCACGGCTTTGGCATGAATATCTTCTCGTGCAGGTGAAGGGCATATCGATCTGTCATACCTGCAACAAAATCACACACTGTCTGCTCTCTGGAGCCCCCTGCGGGAACTGTTCCGATTTGCTGTGTAAAGACTGCGTGGTCTTCCAAAAGACGAAAGTAGAGTTCTGATATGATCTTTTTGGCCCGCACAAAATCATCATGTACGGTAGGTGTTTCATAAACACGATCGAAGAGGAAGTCGCGCAAACTCACCAGGGCTGTATATATGGGATCGTGCATGCGTAGCTTCGGGGATGACTTTTCCAGGGTAGCGAAAATCAAGTCTCTCACCATCGTGTCAATGCGCCTGACATGAGAGTCGCCTAATGTCTCCACGCAGATCTTGGGAATGTCCTCGTGAACTATTACACCACCCCGAATGGCATCATCAAGATCATGATTAACATAGGCGATTACGTCGCAAACCCGAACCACTTGCGCCTCAAAGGTGCTCGGCAACAACTGGGAATCATCGGGGAAGATGTCTTCCTTGCCCTTTGAATGCTTCGAGATGCCCTCTCTCACCTCGGCTGTTAGATTGAGACCACGACCATCTTTCTCCAGAACATCAACAACCCTCAGACTCTGTTCGTGGTGAGAGAAACCACCAGGGAAGATTTCATCTAGCACAGCCTCGCCAGCATGACCGAACGGTGTGTGGCCCAAGTCATGGGCCAGGGCAATGGCTTCGGTGAGCACTTCATTGAGTTGCAGAGCCTTGGCCACAGTCCGGGCAATCTGCGCAACTTCGAGGGTATGCGTAAGACGCGTTCGGTAGTGGTCTCCTGTAGGCGAAAGAAACACCTGTGTTTTGTGCTTCAGCCGACGAAAGGACTTTGCATGTATGATCCGGTCTCGATCCCGCTGGAAGGCGGTTCGAATGTCGCAGGGCTTCTCGGGTCTGAGCCGGCCCCTCGTCTCAGAACTCAGTGCTGCAAATGGAGAAAGTGTGTTTTTCTCCTCTTGTTCGAGGCGCTCCCGGATTGTCATAGGCGGACCCTATACCAAAAAAAAGGCATTTACAAAACTATTTCTTTTATTTAACTAATGTCCATCCACAAGCAAGTCCTTGAAGCGCGGGCTTCGATGACACGTGGCACAAGCCGTAACATTATATGAGACATTTCTTCTTAGAGAGGAAAAAAATTCTTTCTGAGGCGCCGGCCTTGACAGGGCCTGATGTAAAGCATCTTCGCACGGTACTCCGCTTGAAGCCTGGTGACGAGATTTTTCTCTTCGATGGCGAAGGGTCGGAATATCGCGCCCGAATCACCACCAGCACTCCAACTGCCATTGCTTTGTCTATCTTAGAGCAATTTCCTTCAATACCTGAATCTCACGCGGAAATTACCGTAGGACAGGGTCTGCTCCCAGCGGAGAAAATGGCTCGCGTTGTGCGGCAAGTAACGGAATTGGGCATACATGCCCTGATTCCTGTTCGGACTGAAAGAAGCACGGCAAAGCCTACGCCAAGAGACTGGGCCCATAAAGAACAGCGCTGGGCCGCAATTTCACGGGAGTCCTTAAAGCAATGTGGCCGATCCCAGCCACTGCATATCGAACCCGTCAACTCATTCAAGGAATTGGTTGCAACAGCGCGAGCATACAGTGAGAAGGTTATCTTCCATGAAAGCGGTTCCAGACTAAAATCCTCTCTATATTCAACAGACCCCGGGGACGCATCCAGGGTGCTCGCCCTTGTGGGGCCCGAAGGCGGCTTCACGCCTGAAGAGATTCAAGCGGCAATGAAATGCGGTTTTGTCTGTGTTTCTCTTGGGCAGAGAGTCTTAAAGGCCGACACGGCGGTAGTTGCAGCATGTGCCGTTCTCCAGTACACCTTTGGGGACCTGGGAGACCCTGAAGAAAAACCTTGACAAGGTTTGGGGCTTTTAATACGTGTTCGTTGCCTGCCGAGATAGCTCAGTCGGTAGAGCAGCGGACTGAAAATCCGCGTGTCCCCAGTTCAATTCTGGGTCTCGGCACCAATAAAAAGGTTGGCAGAAAAAGGGGTTGACCATGGATGGTTGACTCCTTTTTTTTGTGAAAGATGGCCTGTGGTCTCCGGACCCATTTCGGTCTGGCATTATCCTTCCTCTCGAAACCCTGTAGAAGCCATTTCAAGGGCTCAGATCGCGTTGGATGGCAAGGCGAGGGCCGATGAAAAAGCCTTGCATCGAAGTCATCCAGGGTGTCCTGGAACGCCTTGACATTGAAGAGGGGTGTAGGGTATGTATTGGCGACATGCAAAGCGATTACTGAAATCGTGAGCGACCCGTGAAGCGTGCGTTTTGATCGTTACGGGGAATGCCCCAAGACAACCTTTTCGCGCCGGAAGTCTTTGCGAATCGATGGAGGGTAGCAAAGTGCAAAGAGAAGCGGAAGATCTGACTGCAAAACTTTGGAGTCTCATCAAGGCCACCTCCAAGTCCGCCGGTCTGGCCCAACTAAAGGCCAAGCGGGAGCAACTCAAGGTCGTTGGTGAGTCCATAGGGCAGTTGAGCCGAAACAATGTCCCGGTACCCGATGAACTCCCGAGACTACAGAAGACGTTGACAGAGGAAATCGAAAAGGTGGACAAGGAACAGGTTGTTCTTTTTTTCTTGAAAGAACAGCTTTCCCAGATGTTGAGCACTCTTGAAACGAACGTGGATGTGAAGAAGGGTCCAAAGAAGGAGTAACACGGCTAGCAGACAAAGGAATCGCCTCAGAGTAGAAGCTAACTCAAAACCTTAGATCGCGTTCGATGGCAAGGCGAGGACCGATGAAAAAGCGCAGCATACATGGGAGTATGTGAGCATTTTGAAGAGGTTCTCAACGTAGCCATCGGGCGTTAGATGGGGTTTTGAAATGGCTTCTAATGAGAACAAGCCGTTCATATCACGCGTTTATCCAAGGAAGCTGCCACGTAGTCACTGGCAAGAGCGCGGGGAGGTGACATACCATGGAGTATCGAAGCAATCCCAAGAAAGTCACTATCAAGACGGTGGAGGGGCAGGCTTTAAGTGGAAAGATCAACCTCGGGGTCAATGAGAGACTCTCTGACATATTTACCAGGGAAGAGAAACCATTTGTCATTCTCTATGATGTGACGTTCGAGGGGGGTACTGGAGCTCCAGGCAAAGTCCTTTTTGTAAACAAGAGACACATTGTGTGGGCCGAGCCAGAAGAATAACTACCCAAGATCTGCAAAAAGAAGGGTCCCGAGTGAAGCTCCCTATAGTCCCGACAAGTCGCAACAGGGAATGTGGTCGCCACTGGGGCGCACATTCAATCTGCAATTCTTACTGCCAGGAATTCCTTGATCCTTGTCCCCGTCTCGTCAAGCTCATCTTCTTTTAGCAATTCATCATAGAGGGCCTCTATTTCCTCTTTCAACCTGTCGATGGCCTCAATACGATTCTGACCATAACCGCATGAGGGCAGATCCGGGGCCCGGGCACAAAACCCCTGGTCATCCGGCTCGACGAGCACATCAAGTGGTGCCGTCAAATTTCTACGCACCAAGCGATTGAGCTGGATATGGATTCCATATATGGCCGCCGTGGTTCGAGATTCTCCCGTGTAACCAACACTGAAGCTGGCAGACGTTAACGGGATATTGTAGTCCTTCAAAAATTTTACGAGGCGCCTTGGCCGGGGATCAGAGAGATCCGTGATAACAGGAAGATTGCTCATACGCCTTTACTCCCTATTCCTTTTCCATATACCTGTCATAGGCCTCTGCCTTTTGAATCAACCATTCGCCGACCGATCTGGCAACCGACGGATTCATTGATACTCCGAACATGACATGCCGAATAATTGCATCCTTTTTTTCTACACTGATCGGTTGCTTGTCTATTGTACCATCATCATCGATCTTGTAAGTCTGGCGTTCAGGAATTGCTACTTTCTCGTTGTATAGGGTCATGATGATCTCGCCGTGGGAGTTCAGACCCCCAAATGCACCGCATACAGCATAGACGGCAAAGTTGGGTGAGATTTTGTACTCAAAAGTCACGGTATTCTGTTTCTTCTTCGGCATTTATGGCTCTCCTCTCATAGTAAGCATTCGCTATTCTGTTCTAGATGGGCGTCCCATCTGCACCGATGAACACCCCATTTTCTTTCCAATCGTCATCACAAGAAGTCTTTGATCAGATGCATTTTCAAGCGCGTCAGGAGGGAATGCGCTATGTGGGCGACCACGGACTACTGCCGCAGTCCCGGTTCTTCCTCTTCCTCGGCTCTGGCGGCGTCGTTTTTGGCTGCATTCTTTTCCTCCTGATCGACCAACCTTTGGATAGGCATATATTTGTATCCTATTTCACCTTTCTCAGTCGACGCATCATAGTCTAGACTGATGCTCGTCCCGTCTCCTTCCCAATGGTAGTGTCTGTCAGTATATTGTCGCTCAGGCGGCCTGCCATATTCACGGATGAAGATTTCCGTGAGAGCATCGAAGTTGGACAAACCTTCAAACCCGACATGGACGCAATAAAACTCGCCCTTATAGAAGATGTAATGAATCTTGTTTAGCTCTGCGTTTCCTATTCTCATTTTGTCCCCCTCTCTTGTATAGGCCGTCAAATCTGCACCCTGGAGGACCGGGACCATGTTCAATAACTCAGTAATAGGCGTGCCCCACGCAATTCCCCTGAATTCGTAAGGTTCATTTTGATAGGCTAGCGAAGAAATAGATAATACGGTAGTCAAAGTTGCCGTCAAAACCAGACACACGCTCTTTGGAAAATGGTGCATCATATCCTCCCTGCTCAATCAGGCGCTGACCAGCGCGCGTGACCCGGGCGATGCGACGGTTCTCACGCCCCTGGAGACGCCAGAAGCCATTTCAACATCCATTACTCACTAGAAGCTATTACAAAACCTTAGATCGCGTTCGATGGCAAGGCGAGGACCGATGAAAAAGCGCAGCATACATGGGAGTATGTGAGCATTTTGAAGAGGTTCTCAACGCAGCCATCGGACGTTAAATGGGGTCTAGAACTGGCTTCTAATCTTCTTGCCAGGACTTAACACGAGCCTCCTGTTGACATTGTCAATGCGCATTGTGTAGTTCTTCATAAAATCCATGCCCAAGATGGCTTCAAACTTGCCATTCCCGCCGAGGCGCAGATCTGTTATTGCCACAGGGAAGTCTTGTTCAATCAGGTCCCCAACCTGAATGGATTTGAGCACTGCCCATTGCGCCTCAATGTCGACACCCATCGTCCTCAATGTGATGGCGTGCCCATATTGGGCCGCCAATTCAAGCTTCTCCGCCAGTTCACTAGAAAGAACTGTGATGCTGGACCCAGTGTCAACCAACACGCTGGCCTCCAGGAAGCCATTGAAGACAACAGGTACCATCACATGTCCGTCCACAGCCGCAAACTGGACAACGGTCATCACCTCTTCGCCAAGCTCCTGTTCACTTTCCCCGCCAATGGACTCTCCGTTTTCCTTTTCGTATTCCGCAGGCTCCTCTTGTTCCTCCCCTTCAATTTCAAACTCGGCTTCCTCTTGCGCGGCTTCCGGCTCTGACGCTGTTCTCTCTTCCGCCCCTTCGGTTACCTCACCGGTATCTCTTTCTGCTTCTTCTGTCACCGATGGGGTTTCCGTGGTGCCCTCTTCGCTCTTCAAAAGGGCTTCTTCTTTCGTCTCTTCGGGTGAAGCTTGCTTTGCCTCTTCCTCCTCAGAAAGCCTTTCTACGTCAGACGGAGAATAATATACATAGATGCTATAAGCTTGCCTATCCGCTTCAGAGGCATGTTTGAGAAATTTGGCGAACTCCTGATCAGCCAAATCGAAGTGGGCTCGACGGTGGTAGATCGCGCCAAGACGGTAATAGGCAGCAGCAAACCCCGGGTCTAACGCTATGGCCCTTTGGTAACATTCTATTTCAGCCTCGGACTCATCATCAAGCGCTTTGCCCTTTTCAAACCACTGTACTGACGTCAGTGTCTCGACTTCCATCTTTTCAGCCGAGCCTGCTCCTGATGTGTCCGAGGGCAAGGCACCACCGGGTTTAACCCCACCGGCGCGCTCCCTTTCATCTTCGGCAGGCTGGAAGGATACGTCTTGAGGTGGAAGTATAGGGACGCGAGCTGTTTCAGCCCGGACCCTTGGCTGGATTTCTGATGCGGGTCGGCCTAGCTCGACCTTGGTAGGGGTGACCTGCTCCGTCTGAATCGTGCTCTTTGTCTCAGCATGTCTGACGGCAGTAAGGGGGGCTTTGGCGCCATCTTCAGAGCTTATGAACTTGGCAACGGAAGCACCAACAATCCCTACCAGAGCAATGACGACGTATAGAGAGACTCGCTTTTTTTTCCTTTGCTGGAGATGTCGTTCGATGTCTACGCCGCAAAATGCACAATATATGTCATCTGGTTGGTCAAATCCGCACTTTGGGCATATCATGTTGCCGAATCTTCCTTAGAAGTGGCCCAGTTCCTCGCGGGCCGGCATGACTCCGGGCGTCCCTCAAGCGTGACCTTCGCAGCCCATGTCTTATTTGACACGATATTGTCTTGCGTGTCAACCTGGAAAAGTCATCCATCTAAGGATCTTTTCCCCGGCGTGTCTTTGACCCCGCCTGTCTCACAGATGCACGCTTGACACCCCGTGCTGTTTTTCCTATCATCCTTTCCTCAAAAAGCGGTTCCTGGTGCAAGACAGAGGAGGTTGTGATGATTAAGAGATTACTTGTTGTTATGTTAACCGTTGTCATGTTGACTTCATTGGCTGTTGCTAAGGAGATTGGCGGCGTCAAGTTACCCGATTCTCTTACCGTTGGAGAGGAGACATTGCTGTTGAACGGGGCTGGCTTGCGAAAGAGACTCTTTGTCAAAGTGTATGCTGGTGCTCTTTACCTCATGCAAAAGACCACGGATCCTCAAACCATCATAGAGAGTGACGTGCCTATGGCTGTTAGGATGCACTTTATATATGATGGCGTGTCGGCAAAGAAACTCGTGGATGCCTGGAATGAAGGATTTGGCAATGCAACAGACGGAAACCTCGCCCCCATAAAAAGAGAGATAAATCAATTCAACGCCTGCTTCACCCAAGAGGCAAAGAAAGATGACATATACGATATTATCTATGTTCCCGGTCAAGGAACGCGTGTAGTCATGAAGGGCAATGTTGTGGATACAATAGAGGGCCTGGATTTCAAAAAGGCGCTCTTTTCCATTTGGTTTGGCAAAAGGCCAGCCGACACAGGATTGAAAGAGGGCATGCTTGGCCAATAGAAGTCACGCATTGCCTCTCGATTGAAGCTCCCTGCCCCTGGCGAAGTACTGCCTTCAAGTAGAACCTCCAGGGAATGTTTTCGCTTTGTGGTTCAGGGGCAAGAACATGAAACCGTTGTCTGTAAAATCATAGGTCGGTGGGGTGCAGAGAATACTGGCTTTGGTGGGCTCGCCCCGTAAACTTGGCAATAGCGAGTTGATGGCAAAGGAGATCAGTCGCCATATCCCCAAGCCGCATCACCTGAAGCTGATCCGCCTTCCGCAGATGGATATCAGGCCATGTCGTGCCTGTTATCGATGCCTATTCGACAAATGCCCGCAGGAAGATGACTTTGCCAGAATCTTGGAGGCACTGGTCGAATCTGATGCTCTGATACTGTCGGCCCCAACGTACCTCTTGTCTGCCAACGCCAGTCTCAAAAAGCTTGTGGACCGCGGCCTTTCCTTTTACACCCACTTTCAACGGTTGTGGGCCAAGCCTGCAGTAGCAGTGGCCGTGGCCGGTATCCCCGGGATGGAAGGTTATACGAAGCTGTGCCTGGAGAGCGCCATCCGTGTGATGGGCGGGCACCTGAAGGCCAGCGAAGTCGTGTACGGCGCCTTGCCCGGCGAGGTCTTCATGAACCAGAACAACCGCCAAGTCGCGGAGGACCTTGCCATGGCCTTATTCGGTCCCCTTCCGAACTGGCAGGGTCTGCCGTGGCGCTGCATGGCATGCGGTGGCGATACCTTCCGTTTCTTAGGACCAGACCGGGTTCGATGCATGACATGCAGCACGTCAGGCAGGGTAGAAATCCGTGAAGGCAGTATTTTGTTTTCCGTGGATCCACCTGAAGATCATTTTTTTCTGAGCCTTGAAGGTGCTCTGCAACACCTGAAGTGGCTGCGGAGCATGAAGCAACGGTTTCTCGAGAAGAAGAAGGAGCTGAAGACCATCTGTTTGGAGTACAGGCACGAGGGAGAATGGCTCCCCAGCAAACAAGACCAGGGGAACACATGAGTCGTTGAAGCCGGCTCTATGACGGAGGTGACTCCATGATGAAAGAGGTAAAGAAGGCTGGGGTGGTCGGCGCTGGCGTGATGGGTGCTGCCATTGCAGCACATTTGGCCAATGCCGGTATCCAGGTCGTTCTTCTCGATATTGTACCCGGCGAGCTGACCCAAGACGATAAGGAGAAGGGCTATACCAAAGAGAGCAGAGAATTCAGGAACAAACTTGCCGAGAAGGGCCTGGACATTGCATTGAAGTCCAAACCCGCGTCTTTCTATCTGCCCGAAAATGCCAGGCTCATCACCGTGGGTAATATGGAAGACAATTGGGGGTTGTTGGGTGAAGTCGACTGGATCATCGAAGTTGTCTTGGAGCGCCTTGACATAAAGAGAAGCGTTTTTGCCAAGGTAGAACAGGTTATGAGTCCCAAGGCCATTGTCACGTCGAACACTTCGGGGATATTGGCCAGATCCCTGTGCGAAGGGCGCTCAGACAATTTCCGAAGAAATTTCGCCATCACGCATTTCTTCAACCCTCCAAGATATATGAAGCTTGTTGAGATTGTACCAGGGCCAGACACAAGCCCCGAGATCTTGGAATCTCTTGCAAGCACGTGCGAAAAGCGATTGGGAAAAGGGGTGGTCTTTGCAAAGGACACACCTAATTTTGTGGCAAACCGTATCGGCGTCTTCAATGTGCTTTACACTATTCGCACCATGCTAGAGCTCGGACTGACCATCGAAGCTGTTGACAAATTGACGGGTCCCGTCATCGGTCATCCCAAGAGCGCCACGTTCAGGACAGCTGACCTTGTGGGTCTGGACACGCTGGTTCACGTAGCTCAGAATGTATACGATGGCGTGCTCACGGATGAGAAACGAGAAACGTTCAAGGCCCCTGACTTGGTGCGTCGGATGATCGACCACAACTACCTTGGTGAGAAGACAAAACAGGGGTTTTACAAGAAGTCGAGAGATAGCGAAGGGAACAGGGTCATTCTCTCGCTTGATCACGACTCCCTGCAATACGGCCCTCAGGAAAAGGTCAAGCTGGCCTCACTTGAGATGGCCAAAACCATGCAAGGTACTGCCCGAAAGATTGAATCTCTCTACTATGCACGCGATGTGGGTGGGCAATTTACTTTTCGCACTCTAACAGAGACCCTTGTCTATTCAGCGAATCGGATCTCAGAGATTGCTGACGATATCGTGAACGTTGACAGGGCCATGAAATGGGGTTTCGGCTGGAAGATGGGCCCATTTGAGACCTGGGATGCCCTCGGGTTAGAGAAGTCTGTGGGGAAGATAAAAGACGCGGGATACGAGGTTCCATACTGGGTCCAGGAGATGCTTGATGCTGGAAACCCCTCTTTCTACAAGAGAGAAGCGGGTGTGGTCTACTACTATGACGTTGTTTCTAAAGACTACAAAGAAGTCTCTGTCAAGCCAGGGATTATTCTGTTGCCTTCACTCAAGGAACGCGAGAAGAAAG
>JASFIH010000005.1:0-10124 GCA_050122775.1 Deltaproteobacteria bacterium | reverse complement strand
AAGAGGCAGCGAGGCTCGTAGAGCAATATGCCGGCAATGAAACAAATATACTCAAAGAAGATTTTTTTCATTCTTTGTGTGCGAGTTACCGTATAGAAGAAGTCTGTTCTCAACTTGAACAAGCTGGTCTTGCACATATGTCAACTGAGGTTGTATCTGACCGTCACATGATTGTGTACGGAAAACTTGGATAGAGATGTGATAGAAGATATTTAAAGACCTCAGATCGCGTTCGATGGCAAGGCGAGGACCGATGAAAAGACGCAGCATACATGGGAGTATGTGAGCATTTTGCATAAACAGCCAGACCGTCACTGGCGGGATGGCCCAAAGTATGAAGCGAAGCGAGTACTTAAGGGCGCCCTCAGGCGCCTGTGTTTAGGTTTTGCATAGCAAAACAACAGGTCGTCAACGTAGCCATCGGGCGTTAGATGGGGTTTTGAAATGGCTTCTATGAAATATTGTGACTTGCGCATTGCATTACGATGGACAAGGAAGAGCTAGAAGAGTACCTCGGAAAACCTGTGGTTGTCGATACTGCCACGCCATTTGTGTATATGGGAACCTTGTCCCAGATTGGCAACAGCTTCATCACCCTTACAAATGTGGATGTGCGCCATGTAGACGGGGGTGGGGTGATTAAAGAAACCTACGCGTTGTCAGCCAAGAAGTACGGAATAAAGATGAACAGGCTCTCCACGAAGATAAGGATTGAGATCGTGACGTCTATATCCCCTTTGAGCGATATCATCGAGTACTAGTGGAACAAGCAGTGAAAGGAGACGAAGCAGAATGAGAAGATTAATAAGATTGGCTGTCGTTTTTGCAGTGGGGTCTGGCTTGGCAATCGTGGGATGCGCCGGGTTGTCCTCGCCAAGGATTCAGTTGGAGGATCTGCCGCAGACCCCTTACGAGGTGACCCGCTATAGAAGCAGCACGAAAAGTACAGCCATTATTTTGGATAATCCAGATGACGACGTTTTGGTGACCTTTAGCAAAGATGAGTTTCGGACAAAGAAGGAAGGTTTGAACCCTCCAGAGAGATACTTGAAGCTCTTCATGGGAACACCCCAGGTTTATCGGCTTGAAGACAAGGAGAGTAAACAGGTTTTGGGTTACTTGCTCATATCGGTGGACCTTGATTGGTTGGTCCATTACGACAGAGGGGCAGGGCAGGTGAATATTGCAGTGGAAGATCCGCACAGCGGCGGTGGCAACGGGGGCGAATAGTCCGTTTGGGAAAAAAGGAGAGTTTTCTATGGAGATGGAAGGGGATCGCTGGGTAAAGAATTTCAAAAATATCACAGTTAAAATAAAAGACGGAAGCATTGTTACTGGCAAGTTGAACATCGGCGAATACGGTAGAGTTTCAGACCTCTTCAGACAGTCACATGACCAATATATTGTGTTGTCGGATGCGGAACATAGAGGTGGTTCTGGGAAGATCGTCATCATCAACAGAAATGAGATCGTGTGGGCCGAACCACAAGATGACTAGACCGCCACTCGTGATTTTGCAAATCCCTTCTTTGGTGGTTGTATCTGCATTTGGCATCACTCGCACTTTTCGCCGCATCAAGGGAATCTGCATATTCAGCCGCCACCCTCTGGCCCCTTAATCCGTCGCAGCTATTTTTGTTGTTTTTTTGATGCCTTTTGCCGATTCGTGCTTATTTTGGACAAAAAGGCATGAACATAGCCTTGAGGAACAAAATCAAATGGCATTGTTCTGCCAGAGGGGGGCACCGTAGAAGAACTCATGATACTCATGACCGGGTTGATTTGTCTCGCTACGGTCAGTCTTGTATTTGCTGGAAGAGTGAACAGCCGGTCTTATGCGGAGAGAAGCATGCTTGAAAAAGCGACTTTTGCCGGGGGTTGCTTCTGGTGTATGCAACCACCCTTTGACAAACTCGATGGTGTGGCATCCACGACAGTGGGTTATACGGGCGGCCTGGAAAAGGATCCCACTTACAAAGAGGTGTCGTCAGGAGAGACGGGGCATGCTGAGGCGATTCAGATTCTGTATGATCCATCCCAAATCACATATGCACAGTTGCTCGATGTTTTTTGGAGAAATATCGATCCCACGCAGGTCAACGGCCAGTTTGCAGACAGAGGGCGTCAGTACCGAACAGCTATTTTCTATCATAATGAGGAGCAGAAGAGATTGGCCGAAGCTTCTAAGCAAGCCTTGAAGGATTCAGGTCGGTACGACAAGCCGATTGTCACCGAGGTGGTGCCTGCCACGGAATTTTATGAGGCAGAAGACTACCATAAGGACTACTACAAGAAAGATCCCATTCGGTACAAGCTATACAGGTATGGGTCGGGACGTGATCGGTTCCTGGATACGGTATGGGGCAACAAAGAGTGACCGGTCATCTCATGAGCCTTTCTTCCTCAAAGACCTGGATACCTGGATGATTTTGACGCAGCCTCTTGAATTATGACCGGAATTCGGGCATGATTTGAACCCTTGCTGAGCAAGGGGACAAGACTTAGGCCCTTTGATTCTTATGGAGGAGGAAGGAAATCATGGGATGGTTTGGCAAGCTCACCTTTGGATATATGGGTCTGCTGATGGGTGGGCCGCTAGGTGCTATTGCTGGGGCAGCTCTGGGACATCATCTGTTCGACAAGAAGGGAGATTATATCAGTGAACGCCCAACACTCATGCGATCCGAGCAGAACAAGGCTGCTTATTTTATCAGCATGTTCTCAATTTTGGGGAAGCTGGCAAGAATAGATGGCAAGGTAACAAGGGATGAAATTGCCGTTGTAGAGGATTTTATCAGCAACCTGAATATGGGCGACACCGAAAAACAATTCGCCAGACAGATTTTTAATGAGGCAAAGAACTCCGGGTACTCCATTGATGACTTTGCAGCCCAGTTTTACCAGATCACCAGAGAACAACCTACAGTGCTTGTTTCCTTTCTGGACGTGCTGTTCCGGATAGCGGCTGCAGACGGAGAATTTCATCCTGCTGAGAAATCTGCCTTGAACAGAATTAAGCAGATTTTTCACATCAGCGACCAGCAGTTCAACAACATAGAAGCAGGCTATTTCAAAGATGTTGACAGGTACTACAGGACTTTGAACGCTACGCCTCAAAGCTCAAATGAAGAAATCAGGGCCAACTATAAAAAACTGGTGAAGGACTTTCATCCTGACACGATTGTGTCCAAAGGTCTTCCTGAAGAATTTACAGAATTTGCAACAAAACGATTTCAAGAAATCCAAGAAGCCTATGAACACGTCAGACAGGAACGCAACCTCTGAGAGATGGTTTGAACCGGAAAGGGCGTGCATTTTCCGCAGATTCTGCGTCAGATGAGTGCTTCGCGAACCCCACAAATTTCCACAGCCGTTAGGGCTTGAGTTACGTCCTTGCAGGTCGAGACGGCAAAGGTCTTCAAGCAGATAGTAGGAGTCGCTCATGTCTCAACTCATCGTTTGCCAGAATTCCCATGGGATTATCCTTGCCTCGGATAGCAAAGCCGCAGCCCTGGATCTGTCCGGTGCAGTAAGGCATCTGACTGTGGAGCGCATGTTGCAGCTGAGTGCGCATACAGCGATCCTCACAGGGGGTGCAGCAGAGGGGATCGAGATGATCGCAGGGCTCAAGAATTTCCTTGAAGAAGAAGGTATTGACGACATTCAGGAGGCATACGCAGCAGCGCTTCCTTTTTTGGCCACACGCTTTGAGACATTCATGCGGAAAGTGTGTGAAGTGATTCCCGTGGACCCTATCCACCACCTCTATTTCATCCTGGGTGGCTATACTGGCCAAGATACTCAGCGTCCCTTTCGGCTTTACCTGCTGTGGACGAAAAAGAAGCGGCCCCAGCTAGATGGCGATGAGATTCTTTCTGTATATACCGCCCCGCGTGTCATGGGCCTAGAACACAAATTGGATAAACTCTGCCAAGGAGATGCCCGCCTCGAGGATATTCTCCCAACGGTGAGGAAAGGCATGGAAGACCGTGCAAGGGGAGATGATGAGATTGGGCCGCCATTTCGGTTCGCCTTTATCACCCGTGATGGATTCAAGGCGTGTTGACGGGCGCTACCCGGCAGGAGCATTCTCTCTTTTGTCCACATCAGATTTCTGGCGGCATCCCAGACCGAAGAAAGTGGCGTTAGGGACTCCATGTCCTTTTCAACCCCCCCAACCGAAGTCCCTTTTTACACCCCATTTACTCCTGGTATCACGATGCCCGCACGATAAGCAATGGGCTTCGCGATGGGGTTCATGCGGGGGTAGCCCTGATCACATCATGCTGATGATTTCCCGAGAAGCTATTGCAAAACCTCAGACCAGACCGCGTTCGATAGCAAGGCGAGGACCGATGAAAAAGCGCAGCATACACGAGAGTATGCGAGCATTTTGAACAGGTACTCAACGCAGCCAGCGGGCGATAGATGGGGTTTTGAAATGGCTTCAAAGAATGTTATTGAAAACCTGTATCCACACGTGGAATACCTCGCCGTCAGGACCTGCTATAATCAAGACGCAGGGCAGGTTCACTGCGCGGTTGGTATGGAGGAAATGGTATTGTCATGGACAAGATGAAGCTCGTTATTGTGGGAGGTGTTGCCGCGGGGGCTTCAGCAGCAGCCAAGGCTCGTCGGTGTAATGAGGATGCGGAAATCATTATGTTTGAGAAGGGGCCCCACATCTCGTATGCGACCTGTGGCCTCCCGTACTATCTTTCTGGCGTGATACGCAAAAGAGAACACCTCCTGGTGACCAGCCCACGGTTTTTTAAACAGCGGTTCAATGTGGAGGTCAGGACACATCATGAAGTCCAAAGGGTCGATCCCAGTGCACGTGAAGTGCTTGTGAGAAACCTTGTAACCGGCACAGCCATAAAAGAACCTTACGACCGACTTGTGCTGGCCACTGGCGCGCGTGCGATAGTTCCCCCTATTCCGGGGGTTGATCTTCCCTTTGTCTTTGCCTTGAAAACCCTGGAAGACGCGGACCGCATTTATGCGCACCTGGAGAGCACACGGCCTGAAAATGCTGTGGTGGTCGGTGGTGGACTTATTGGCATGGAAGCGATCGAGAACCTTGCCGGAAAAGGAATGCAAGTTGCTTTGGTGGAGTTCATGCCTCAGGTGCTTGCTTTTCTGGATAGGGAAATGGCGGAAGTCGTCCAACAGCATTTGCAAAACAAGGGCGTCAAGATCTTTTTATCCGAAAAAGCTGCCAGCATTGAGAAAAGAGCTGGACGGGGATGGCTGGTGACCGATAGGGGCCGGGAGCTCCCTGCCGATGTGGTTATAATGTCGGTAGGCATCAGACCCAATACAGAACTGGCCAAGGATGCCGGTCTTCGCATAGGACCCAGTGGAGGCATAGTGGTTAATGAATGCATGCAAACCAGCGACCCCTATATTTTTGCTGCTGGCGACTGTGCGGAAAGCATCAACCTGGTGACTGGCAAACCGACCCTCAATCCGATGGGATCTGCCGCCAATAAGCAGGGTAGGGCAGCGGGCGCGAATGCTATGGGGCGGTGTATTGCTGTGAAAGGTTTCACTGGCACGGTAATCCTAAAGATCTTTGACTTGGCGGTGGCAAAAACAGGCCTTTCTGAGGGCGAGGCCGTGTCCGAAGGCTTTTCTCCACTGGTGACTTATGTCCTATCGGAAGATCATGCTGGCTACTACCCCGAGGCAAAGGAGCTCCGAATCAAAAGTGTTGCGGATCAGGCGACCAGACGTCTTCTGGGAGCGCAGGTCATTGGAGAAAAGGGTGTTGACAAAAGAATCGATGTGATAGCGACAGCCATTTACAACCGTATGGCTCTGGATGATCTCCTCCAACTCGACCTTGCCTATGCCCCACCTTATTCTGCGGCGAGAGATCCAGTGATTGTTGCCGGAGCTATTGGCCAAAATTTCTATGTGGGAGACTGGATGCCGATAACACCTGCTGAGCTTCATGCGAAGATCGAAGCAGGAGACGAGTTACTCCTGCTGGATATGCGGACGGCCCGGGAGCTGAAGAAGACGGGGATCATTCCTGGGGCCATTCACATGCCTATTGACGACCTTCGAAATAGAATCACTGAACTAAACTCTGAAAAGGAGATGGTTCTCTACTGTGCCGTGGGGTTGCGATCATACATAGGAAACCGCCTTCTTGCCATGAAGGGTTTCCGCAACGTAAGGACGCTCACCGGCGGTATAGAAAGCTGGATCTATATGAAAGAACGATATTCGGGCTGAACTTGGGTTCGGTGAGACGGGAAGCCAGGAAGCCATTTCAAATCTTTGTGAAAGCGCATGCAGCATGTCCCCAAGACAGGGTGGCATATGAATAAGGGGAAAAAGGCCGTCTGGGGTTGGGTGATGTATGACTGGGCAAACTCTGCTTTTGCCACAGCCGTGATGGCCGGTTTTTTCCCGGTCTTTTTTAAGCAGTATTGGAGCTTTGGTGCTGATGTAAATATGAGCACAGCCCGACTTGGACTTGGCAACTCCGTGGCCAGCATCTTTGTTGCCATCATCGCACCCGTATTGGGCGCCATTGCTGATAAGGGGTCTGCAAGAAAGAAGTTTCTGGTCTTCTTTGCATACCTGGGAGCACTCATGACTGCTGCTCTGTTCCTGGTTCAAAAAGGCGATTGGGGCTGGGCCATTTTCGTATATGTCATGGGAATCATCGGGTTTTCCGGTGCAAACATATTCTACGATTCGCTTCTGCCCAGTGTGGCGGATGAAGATGAAGTCGATTATGTGTCCGGCCTTGGTTTCTCCATGGGATATCTTGGTGGTGGGTTGCTCTTTCTCGTGACCGTGTTGATGGCTTCAATGCCGGGAAGATTTGGATTTCCTGATACGGAAACAGCCGTGAAATATGCCTTCGTCCTGGTGGCCATTTGGTGGAGCCTGTTCACTATTGCGACCGTCTTGTGGGTACCCGAACAACGAACCACCAGCAGTCCATCCAGCGGCGTCGGCTCTATAGCCGCCGGCCTTCGGCAATTGGCGGGAACCTTCAGAAAAATCCGCCACCTCAAAACCGTACTCTTATTCTTGCTTGCCTATTGGTTCTACATTGATGGCGTGGACACCATTATTCGCATGGCTGTGGATTATGGTATGTCTCTCGGATTTGCTTCAAACGATCTCATCACAGCCCTTTTGATCACACAGTTTGTAGGTTTTCCGGCTGCACTCGTATTCGGAAGGCTGGGACAACGCTGGAGTGTTCGCAAATCGATTTTCATTGCGATCGGCATTTACCTGTGTGTGACTGTGTGGGGAACGATGATGATGAACAAACAGGAATTCTATATACTGGCGATCGTCATTGGCTTGGTGCAGGGTGGAATTCAAGCATTGAGTCGTTCGTACTATTCGCGTTTGATACCCAAGAACCAGGCGGCTGAATACTACGGTTTTTACAACATGCTGGGTAAGTTTGCGACCATCCTCGGGCCGGTATTGATAGGCACGGTTGGGCTTATCGCACGGCGCATTCTGATGCCTCCCACGCCCACGCCCGAGCAGATCTTACATGTCGGGCAGTTGGCTTCTCGCTTGGGAATTGCTTCTATTGCTATCCTCTTCATCGTTGGGGGGGTCCTTTTCTTTTTCGTAGACGAAGACAGAGGTAGAATTGAAGCATCTTATTTGTCAGAAGTGTGATCTACTTTCCAGGGCCCTTTGCCCAGTCCCCGAGTGCTTTCTTCAGAGGCGACTGCGGTGCCATCATAGTGGCAACACTGCTCGTCGTGGCTCCTTTCACGGCGTCCACTTTGATTAACTGAGGGGCCGAGGTATTTCTTTGGTCTTGTCACATTGCTCTATTGCGTCAACCAACCTCTTCATGTGTGTCTTTTCGGCCTCTGCGATAGACAAAAAAATCTGTCGAGCCTCTTGGCTATCTGTCCGTTCAGCCATGGTCCGGTACAAGTCAAACGCTGAAGTCTCAATGTGGAGGGCCAATTCTATGAGGTTCAGACAAGTGTTGTCCTCGATTTCTTCAAGGCGCCGCAAAGTGGCAACAAGGTTTTCGCCGCCCTCAAGGATTTCCCCCTTCAGGTTCTCGAAGACCATTTCAAAACTGGATACATCCTTCTTGACGTTTTGGCAGTGCTTGTAAACAGCCCTAGCATGGGCAATTTCTTCTACAGACAGCCTTTCAAATGTCTTTGAAAAAGGCTCTGACATGAATTTTTGTTTAAGGTGGTCGTAGAACCTAAGGGCTCCTTTTTCCAGATCCATAGCCACCAGAAGAAGTTCAGAAATCTCTCTTGATGTATCAAAAACTCGGACTTTGGGATAACCAGGAACCACCCTGTCCTGCCAGCCCATGATGCCATCGTCCAGGTTGTATACTGCTTTGCTAGATACCCCTTCCTCTAAAGCAAGTGTGGCGGCTACCGCAGAGCGCCCCCCACTGTGACAGTAGAAGATGAGGTCCTTGTCAGGGGGGAGCCCAGACAAATCTCCCACCAGTTCCCTCACTGGGACGAGCTTTGCGCCTGGGATATGCCCCTGGACGTACTCTTCGGGCTGTCTGACATCTACAACAAGATAGTCCCCTTCCTTATTTTTCCTGATGTACTGCCTGAGTTCTTCAGAATTCATTATCTTGAAGGGTCTTCAACGTGGCCATCGGGCCTCAGATGGGGTCTTGAAGCTTCGCCGCCAGCAAGAAACTTTGGTTATGGACCCCTCAGATGGTCTTCACATTTCTTGATGTACAGCCATCCTGACCAGACCGTTGTTATCAATATAACGAACATAATGACGTTAGCGATCCATGGCAGTCTGAGGCTCACTTCCCGACCATAGTCCCAAGAAGGGATCATAAAAAGAAGGATGCTGCCTCCCAACATTTGTGCCCATGTCTTCGTTTTTCCCCATCTGCTTGCTGGAAGGATGGTCCCAGTCTGCTGAGCGACCAACGCCCTCAGTCCTGTAATCACAACCTCCCTTCCAATGATAATGATGGCCATCCACGCAGCCACAATCTGGTACTTGACCAAGATGACAAAGGCACTCATGGTGAGCAATTTGTCGGCCAATGGATCGAGGAAAGTCCCGAGAACGGTGACTTCGCTGCGGGATCGAGCAAAGTATCCGTCCAAAGGATCTGTGGCGCAGGCTAACACAAAGATCGAAGCGGCGATGAGCTTACTCCAAGTTGCACCTGGAATGGTAAACGTAATGAAAACGGGGACGAGAACAATTCTCAACAAAGTTATTTTGTTCGCCAACGTCATATTATGTTCAAAGGGGGCCTTTATTCGACACTGTTAAAGCCGGAGATCATCAACGGAATCGTCACCTGCTCTGCCTTTTTGGTCGGATTCATTGATGGTGGTCAATTGTCACATTCTGCCTGTACGCTTTAAGTATTCATCGAGCTTCTTGCTAATGTCGCTTATCTGCACTTGCATTCCCAGGACCAATATTAGAAGGAAAACAACTACAAGTAAAGTGACCGTGTTCATGATGAACCTCCATTAAGGGGCGTGACAAGTGTATTTTAGGAGCTTGATGTGGTAGGGAGGTCTGCTTCCCCAAATTGGGGGTTTTCACCACCATTTCTTCTTGGGTTTTAGGAGCGCGTCAACCTTTTTGCTTAATCGGCTAACCTGAACCTGCATTGCGAGTACCAATACCAAGAGGAACAAGACGACTATCATAAAGACCACATCCATAACGTAACCCCCCGTGAACCCAAGAATGGATTATACGTGTCTTTCACGGCCCCTCAGCAGTGTCGGTATTCGTTTGTGTTGCCGTGCTTGGCAGGAAGCCCCCTAAAGACCTCCGTGGGAAAATCGGCTGAGGGTCCGGTTTCATGACCAGTCCTTCACCACTGTTGACGGCCTTATTGTCTGTACTGGGCTATGAAGTATCGTCGTTTGATACGGCATACCTATATCATAATTTTCTAATTCTACAATGAAAACTGCAGTCACAGAATTTGCTTGCAATGATCCTTTATAGTCTTATAGGCGTAGACTGGCATAAGACTGTAACAACGCCCAGAGGATACCATCATTCCGCAAGAGGCGTCACATAGACACCCTGCAGGGTGATGAAAGGCCCCTTTTCTGTGCTGTTCGTCACCCTGTTAACGGACAATA
>JASFIH010000004.1:0-10476 GCA_050122775.1 Deltaproteobacteria bacterium | reverse complement strand
TCACGCAGAAAAAGGCTTCTTCATGGATCTCCCACGAAGTAGCCAAGCGACCTCTGAATTGCAGCTCTTCGTCCCGATCGATCAGACCCTCAAACACCAGGGACGCAATGTCATTGCTGGCTGAATCTGCTAGCAGGATGGGATTCAAAACACTGGCGTCACCGATAGAGGCCGTTATGTGCTCATTGAGGCGATCAGGGTTTCCGCGTGTCTGCTGTTCATAGGTAGGCACCCAGAAGTACGAATGAAGGAGGAAAAGGATGAGCACAGTAGGAGCAAGTATAAGGGCCCGTCGCATTGTCATGTTTTTCTTAGAAGGCTGCCCCCATCAGTCATTCTGCCTCAGGCTGGCAGCCTGCCCCAAGGCCTTGTGGCCTGAAGCCTTGCAAATGTTCAGGACCGCATGTTCCAGGACCAACTTGGGATTTTGGCTGGACCTCTTTAGTCGCAGGTCAGCATCAAGGAGGGAGCCCAAGGCTGCAATGAGCTCGTCAAGGGCATAGTTATGTGATTGCTTCATTGTCATGTAAACCGCGAAGGGATGTGCATTTCCAAGAAGGAGATCTGGTTCTCGCTTGCCAAGCTCCGGCAACATGACTTTCTGGAACCCTGCGTAGCTCAGATTTTTTCTCCAGCTCTTGCCGAATTCACTGCCAAGGAAATCTTTTGCCAGGATCAGCTTCCTGACCTGGTTGACCATCGAGCTTAGCACTTGAAGGGGATGAATGTTGTTCTTCAGAAGACTGTCCAAAAAGAAGAGTGCCCTGTGTGGGTCTCTTTCAGCAATGGCATTGCTCATCTCATAAATCGGATCCTGCTTCGTCCTCTTTGAGGTTATCTCAACGTCATCGGCCAGGATGGTCTTTCGATCACCCACATAGGTAACCACTTTTCCGAGTTCACCGTCAAAGCTCCGCATGTCCGGGCCCGTCTTTTGGTACAGTGCCTCAAATGCTCCAGGCGCTATGGTCTTCCCCACTTCTTTCAGCACCTTGTCCATACGGGTTTTCAGGGCCTCCTGCTGGTGACGCTTGTCAGCTGCCCTTTCACCTTTGGGAACAGAGCAGTCAATCACCACCCCGACCCTCTTTATCGTCTTGAACAGCTTACGCCGCTTGTCCACAAGGTCGGTGGTCAGTATAAGATGGTTCGTCTCAGGGTATCCTTCGACAATGGCATCGTTCAACACGTCGGCATCATCCTGATAAACTGGCACTGTCATCCTCTCGTCAGCACAAAAGGCAACGACCCGATCCAACCACCCCCCACCATCGCTCTTCTTCTCTTCCACTTCGAAATACTCTCTCAGCCTGCTGTCAGAGGCCCTCTCCCAGTTGCCCTCCCGAACATCATCAAGGGACATGCCTGCCATACTCAACGCATAGAGGAAATACTGTGCACATCTTTTGACGTCTTCGGCCTCGAACGCCTCTTTTGATCTGCGCAAGAGATCATCCATGACCACTGCAGAATAAAATATCTTTGTGCCGTGGACGGCGATGACTTTTGCAGATCGGATCAACGGAAATGTCTTTAGGTGTTGCACGACTTCGTAAATATTCTCCCTTGCACCATCTATGGCTTCATAGTTTAGGTCTTGATGATGCGGAGGCACTATTGCATCCAAAACAGACTTGAAAGCAGACTTGTAAAGGAATTCGTCACCGTACAAGAGGTATACCGGATAGGTAGAACCACCCTTGATCCCGGCCAAGAGCTCGGGCAAGGCCTTGTAATCACGTTCAGACACGCGCTCGCCTCAACACGATAATCATGATTATGGCCCCAGCTGCCATGATCAGTCCGAGTAATTGAGAAGTAGAAAGCATACCGTGCAAAAAGACTCCCCGATCATCTCCTCGGAAGTGCTCCAACACAAAGCGGGTTACACCATAAAGGAAGATATATACAAAAAATGTCCGGCCTTCGAATCCTTTGATGCGCTTGAGCCCCACGAGCACAAGAAAGATGAAAAGGGCGTTGAGTGATGAATAGATCTGGGTGGGGTGAAGAGCTACTCCCTTGGGTGCTAAAGACTCGGGATGGGTGAAGGTGACAGCCCACGGCAGCTCGCATGGCGTGCCATAGCAGCATCCGGCGAAAAAACAACCAATCCGGCCTACGAATTGTCCAAATGCCACGGACGGTGAGAGGATGTCAGCGGTTCTCAGGAAAGGAAGTCGATGTCTACGCATGTACCACAGCGCCGTCATTACAGCGCCGATGAAACCACCGTAAAATACCAGTCCTCCATGCCAAATTCGGACGATCTCGAAAGGATCCTCCCTGAAAACAGGCCAGTTCACTAAGACATACAGTACGCGAGAACCAACAATAGCCGCCAAAACCATGTAGAAACAAAGATCCAGTATCTTACTGGGATCTTGTCCCAGGCTTCTGGCCTCCCGAAGAGCCAGCGCGATGGCTGAAAGAAAGGCCATGGCGACGAAAACCCCGTACGTGTGCAGCGTGAGAGGGCCTATGCGGAATAGCACTGGATACACAGTTATCGTCCCTGTCCGAGATGGTGGTCAACCGCGTGCCAACAGGACCCCAAGAAGGGCTATGGCATTACGCAGGGAGATGGATCTATGCAGTTACGTATTTCGTCCGGCTAACAGCCGGGAGAACCAAAACAGACTTCTGACAAGAGATCACAGACATCCGCCAATCTTGCGGTATTGACAGCTCATATCCTCTTTAGAAGAAGGTAAAAGCAGAATATCCCAA
This sequence comes from Deltaproteobacteria bacterium, assembly GCA_050122775.1. GTDB lineage: Bacteria > Desulfobacterota > Desulfobacteria > Desulfobacterales. The sequence goes on along the minus strand of JASFIH010000004.1, from coordinate 7,746 downwards.
TACCGACGGAAATGGCACTGTCAGCTACATTGAAGGCAGGCCAGTGCAGACTCCCAATATGAAAATCAAGAAAATCGACAACCTCTCCGAAACGAAGTCGATCGATCATATTGCCCAACGCCCCGCCAAAGGTCATGGCAAGACCAGCATTTAGCCATGGTTGGCCCGAAGGAATCTTTGTGTAAACGTAGAAAATAATCCCGAGGGCTACGAGGGCGACTGCAAGGAACAGGGCGGTCCGGAATCTAGATGCCTCCCCGGCGAGCAATCCAAAGGCACCGCCCGTATTTCGAATGTAGGTTAGATTGAAAAACCCCGGAATGATCTCAAGGCTGTCATGAAGCACAAACCTTTGGGTGACGAGGTGCTTTGATACCTGATCCATCAGGATAATACCTGCACCGATCAGCAGAAAGGTCACATACTTTCTTTTCAAAGCATCTGTCCTGTCCACAATCTTGCTACGCGGAGGCCTGCCTCACGTTCTCAATGCTCTCAAGCACCCCTATACAACGGGAACAAATTGTTTTGTGAATCCCGTCATCTCCGACCGAAGGATCATGTATCCAACAGCGTTCGCATTTCTCACCAGGCGCGCGATCAACGCGAATGCCAAGGCCTGGAACCTTACTGCTATGGCCGTCGGAAAGTCCTCCTTCGGAAAGAATGTTCACCCTGGAAACGATGAAGACTGTCCGCAGTTCATCGGCATCGGGTCTAATCACCGCGCTCAATGCCTCCGGTAAGGACAAAGTCACTGCTGCATCCAGGGCATGGCCAATGACTTTCTGGGCCCGTGCCTCCTCAAGAGCCTTCATCACCTCTCCACGAACCAGCAAGATGGATTGCCATCGCTTCGCCAATGCAGCATCCAAGAAGTCCTCTCGCACTTGCGGGAGTGGCATCAAATGCCCGCTCGCTGGCCTGGCATCGCCACCAGGCATATGAACCCATATCTCCTCAGCCGTGAAAACCAGGATCGGGGCCATGAGACGCACCAGCGCATCGATGATGACGTTCAGCGCCGTCTGTGCCGAGCGTCTGGCCGTTGAATTTGCAGCCGAAGTGTAAAGCCTGTCCTTCAGAATGTCGAGGTAAAAGGCGCCCAGGTCCACTGTGCAATAATTGTAAAGACTGTGATAGACCGCATGAAACTCATATGCCTCATAGGCATCTCTGGCTCGCCTAATCAACCCCTGCAGATGATGCAAGGCATAGCGATCGATTTCCAACATCTCTTGGTTGGCTATGGCATCTGTCTCAGGATCAAAATCACCCAGATTACCAAGAATAAAGCGACACGTATTCCGAATACGACGGTACGCATCTGTGAGCTGTTTGAGGATCTTTTCCGAAATTCGTATGTCATCCTGGTAGTCGGAAGCTGCAACCCACAATCGAAGGATCTCCCCACCATACCGGTCGATGATACCACTAGGAGCAATCACGTTTCCCTTCGACTTGGACATCTTCTCACCGTTGCCATCCACCACAAAGCCATGGGTTAGCACGCTCTTGTATGGCGCTTCCCCGCGGGGACCAGCTGAGGTCAGCAGCGCGCTGTGGAACCACCCCCTGTGTTGATCGCTCCCCTCGAGGTACATATCTGCAGGCCAGTGCAGATACTCCCTGCTCTCAAGAACAGCGCTGTGGCTAACACCAGAATCGAACCACACATCCAGGATATCTTTCTCCTTCTCAAAAACGTGGCCTTCACACGCAGGGCACCTTGTCCCTTCAGGCAAGAGCACGGCGTTATCGGCTTCAAACCAGATGTCGGCCCCGTGACGTTCAAAAAGGCCGGCCACGTGCTCAATGATTTCCGCAGTGATGACGTGTGCGCCACACCCGGAGCAGTAAAAGGCCACGATAGGCACACCCCATGACCTCTGACGGGAAATACACCAATCCGGCCGGTTTTCGATCATGCCATAGATGCGGTCTCGTCCCCATGCCGGAATCCAGGTGACTTGGTCAATACACTTCAGGGCCTTTTGCCTCAGGCCCTCCTTTTCCATGGATATGAACCACTGCTCAGTAGCCCGAAATATCACCGGCTTTTTGCACCGCCAGCAGTGGGGATAGGTGTGTTTAATGCTCCCCCTGGCAATGAGGGCTTCAAGCTCTGCGAGTTTCTCCATCACAGGTCCGTTGGCATCAAAGACAAACATGCCTTCAAAGAAATCGACATCGGTGAACCGCCCATCATCGTCCACCGGCGAGTAGATATCTAATTGATAAGCTAACCCCACCTCGTAGTCCTCACGCCCATGGCCCGGAGCCGTATGCACACATCCTGTGCCCGCATCCAGTGTAACATGCCGGCCCAGCACGATCAGGGACCGACGATCGTAAATGGGGTGGCGACATGCTTTTCCCTCAAGCTTCTTTGGATCTACCTGCCCCAATACCTCGTAGTGGGCATTTCCGATTGCTGCCATACTGTTTTCCAAGAGATCGGTGGCTACCACATAAACCTGGTTGTCGCCCACGTTCACAGCTGAATAATGGAAATCAGGATGGAGCGTTACAGCGAGGTTTGCGGGAACGGTCCATGGGGTGGTAGTCCAGATGACCAGATGGACTGTCTTTCCCGCCAAGAAGGGATAAATGTCGCTAACATCATCAAGCAAAGGAAACTTTACATAGATGGATGGAGATGTGCGCAACTCATACTCCACTTCAGCTTCTGCCAGGGCGGTCTTGCAGGTACTGCACCAGTAGATCGGCTTCTTGCTTTTATACAGACTTCCATCAAGCGCAAATTTTCCAAACTCTCTTACGATCGTAGCCACATAACTGTTCTTCATGGTGAGATAAGGATTGTCCCATTCACCTATCACGCCGAGCCTCTTGAATTCTTCTCTCTGAATGTCGATGTATTTCTCAGCATACGCCCTACAATGTCTGCGGATCTCCGCTTGACTCATGGCCTTCTTCTTGTCGCCCAGCTCCTGGTCAACCTGGTGTTCTATGGGAAGGCCATGGCAATCCCACCCGGGTACGTAGGGGGCATCAAACCCATTCATCTGGCGCGATCGGATCACAATGTCTTTCAGGATCTTGTTCAGGGCCGTGCCGATATGAATATGTCCGTTGGCGTAAGGCGGCCCATCATGAAGAACGAACAGGGGTCTTCCCTCGGACGATGCTCTAATCTGCTCGTAGAGTCCCATAGTCGCCCATTTCTTGAGAACTTCGGGTTCCCGCTCAGAGAGGCTGGCCTTCATGGGAAAAGCCGTCTTTGGAAGGTTTAGGGTCTGTTTGTAGTCCATGGTATTCTCCGCCAAGCAAGCCTGGCTGTGCCCCTGTGCCCTGGTTTCTCCATTGGACATAGTGTGTCTTGCCCGGGCAGGGGGCCAAACCGCGGAAGTCAGAGATGCAAATATCACAACACTCTTGCTTGTCAAGGAAATCCCCGCACGATCAAAAAAGGCCCTCACGCTCACGCATGAGGGCCTTCTCAAAGGCTTGCCCGCTGAGGGGGCATGAAAAACAATCTAGTACATGCCACCACCCATACCGGCGCCCGGAGGCATGGGAGGCATTTCTTTCTTCTCCTCAGGCTTCTCAGCCACCATGGCCTCGGTAGTCAGCATCAACCCAGCCACACTAGCGGCATTCTGGATGGCATATCGAACGACCTTGGTCGGATCGATCACCCCGGCGTCCATGAGGTCCTCATATTTTTCCGTCTCGGCATTAAACCCAAAGGCGTCCTTGCCCTCCTTAACCTTGTTGACGACCACGGAGCCTTCATGCCCAGCATTTCCAGCAATTTGACGAAGCGGCTCTTCCAGGGCGCGCTGCACAATCCTCGCCCCGATCTTCTGAGACGCCTTGATCTTTATCTTATCCAGCGCGGGAATCGTTCGAACAAGGGCTACACCGCCGCCAGGAACAATCCCCTCCTCCACAGCAGCGCGGGTAGCGTTCAGCGCATCCTCCACGCGGGCCTTTTTTTCCTTCATTTCAGGCTCGGTTGCCGCGCCCACATTGATCACAGCAACGCCACCAATCAGCTTGGCCAAGCGCTCCTGAAGTTTTTCCCGGTCATAGTCGGATGTCGTCTCATCGACTTGGGCCCTGATCTGGCGAACGCGGCCCTCCAAGGCGGCACGTGTCCCTGCGCCATCCACAATGGTGGTATTATCCTTGTCGATATTCATCCGTTTGGCCCTTCCGAGATCAGAAATGGTGATGTTCTCGAGTTTGATACCAAGATCCTCAGAAATCACCTGTCCTCCCGTGAGAATAGCGATGTCTTCCAGCATAGCCTTTCTCCGATCTCCGAAACCAGGGGCCTTCACAGCGGCGCATTGCAGTGTTCCCCGCAGTTTGTTGACCACCAATGTAGCCAGAGCTTCTCCCTCTACGTCTTCGGCAATAATCACAAGAGGCTTGCCCATCTTGGCAACCTGCTCCAGTATGGGCAGCAGGTCTTTCATGACGCTAATTTTCTTTTCATGAATCAAGATGTAAACATCCTGCAGTGCGGCCTCCATTTTTTCAGGATCTGTCACAAAATATGGGGAGAGATAGCCACGGTCGAACTGCATGCCCTCCACAACTTCAAGGGTGGTTTCCATGCTCTTGGCCTCTTCCACGGTGATGACGCCCTCTTTGCCGACCTTGTTCATGGCCTCCGCAATAATGTTACCAATGGTTTCGTCATTGTTAGCCGAAATGCACCCCACCTGGGCAATTTCTCGCTGGTCTTTGGTCGGTTTACTCATCTTTGCCAGCTCTGAAACAACCACTTCCACGGCTTTATCAATACCCCGCTTGATGTCCATGGGATCATTGCCCGCTGCAACAAGCTTCTGGCCCTCATTGTAGATAGACTGAGCAAGTATGGTAGCCGTAGTGGTGCCGTCGCCTGCTACGTCGCTGGTCTTGCTGGCGACCTCTTTGACCATCTGGGCACCCATGTTCTCAAACTTGTCCTCCAACTCAATCTCTTTGGCCACGGTAACGCCATCCTTGGTCACGGTAGGAGCGCCCCATGATTTCTCCAAAATAACATTCCTGCCCCGGGGGCCGAGGGTCACCTTCACCGCATCTGACAAGGTGTTGATACCTCTCATAACGGCCTCCCTGGCCCTCATATCATATTTTATCTCTTTTGCAGCCATCTTGATACTTCCTCCTTAATTTTTTTTCTTCCTGCTGGGTCAGACACACCCAAATGGCTTAGTGAATCGCAGGTGGCCCGTCTGTCTACTTCTCGATAATGCCCAGCACATCATCCTCCCGCATGATAAGGTACTCCTCACCTTCGATCTTGATGTCAGTACCTGAGTACTTTCCAAAGAGTATCCGGTCATTCTTCTTGACATCGAGGGGCAACTTTGTACCGTCCTCCAACACTTTTCCTTTGCCAACTGCAATGACCAGGCCTTCAGAGGGTTTTTCTTTGGCTGTATCGGGAATGATGATGCCCCCCTTGGTCGTTTCCTCCTCTTCAAGACGTTTTACGAGAATTCGGTCCTGTAAAGGTCTAATCTTCATGGCGCTAAGTCTCCTTCTTCACTTAAAGTTTTTCGTTCATCAACGTATGACCCGACCTGCTTCGGGCCCCGCCAGCTCTTCGAAAACGAGAGCCTCGTTGTCACCCCCTTTCCCTATACTTATGCACGGATTCTGTATCAGAAATTCAAAAAATCTGAGGCATGTATGACCAGTTGCATATGTATCCAAAAAAATACATTCCACACTATAATCACGGACTTAAATTTGTAAAGGGCAAGTAAGTATTTTTTTGGGGATGTAGTTCGGGAAGGCGGCCAAAAGGTTATGACCCGGCTCAGTCTTGTTGCTTTGATTCGGGCTTTTTGCCGGATTCGACTTTCGTATCCGGCTTTTTCTTTTCTGTCTGGGGTGACGAACTCCCGGATTTGTTCGCATAGTCCGTAACATACCAGCCTGTTCCCTTCAGGTGAAAGGCGCTCTGAGAAATGAGCTTGTGAAGTTTGCCGGAACAGTGCTTACACGTGCTTAGAGGTTTATCCGAGAACTTCTGCCAGGATTCCTCAATGCGTCCGCATTTTGTGCACTCATACTCGTAGATGGGCATGTCCGTTTCTCCCCGTGCAAAATTGGCTATAAAATAATGAACAAACTATCTTTGTCAAGCCCCAAAACGATCCTGCGGCCAGATGGGTTCACGTCATATCCCTCAAATCATCCAGCGGCGTCTGCCAGGCCCTGTAGAAATCAAACACGGCATCCATGCCGGATATTCTCGCTGGTCTCAGAATAGCCTGCGTCCTTTCGTGGACCCGCGCCTCTTCCACGAGCTTCTCCTTTGCCGATGCATCAAAGGCCTGGAGGAACCTGGTGAATCTGACAACATGGATCAATTCATGGGTCACAATGTAGAGCATAAACGCAAAGAGGCCCAGTTCAGGCATTGCTCTGAGGGCTGACAGGATGGTGTGATCCTGAAGACATATCTTGTAAAAATCGTACCTTGAAGAGCTGAGCGACGTTTCAGACTTACGTCCCACATACCTTATGATCTGGGCAAAAGGCCCGTCCACGACCTCGGCAGGACTCAAGTCCGCCAGGGTCTTGATATCATAACGATGCCGTCCCCATTCGGCCGTAGACATTTTGTAGGCATTGCTGGTCATCTCCTCGGCCTGGGCAACGGCCTCGTTAACGACGCCCAACTCTCCTTTGCGGAAACGCTGAAGTCCTTCCATGGTCCCTGCCGTATCGGGTTACGTACCCATTGGATGAAGCCTTTTAGCACATTCTCTTAACCATGGCCACCCCTGGTTTCCTTGGCTGCTCATGCCCTGCTTCACCGAGTTATCTGAGACGAGCATACTGCACTTCCGTGATGTCTTGGTTGTGGTGGCCCTCACACATGGGCTCCGTTTGAGACCGGGACGCACGCCGCCGAACGAGCGCTTATACTGGTTCTCATAAATACCTTCCGTTACAGATGGGGACGCATGGCTCCGATCAAGCCATTTTGATCATTTTGTGAAGCCTTCTTGGCGAGGCGAAGCGTCAAAATGCAAACTGCCTGAGTCCCGCAAGGCGGGGCGAGTTTTTGCATTTTAGCGGAGCGAGCCTTCAGAAGTCTCAACAATGGTCGAACCGACGAGAGGGAAGTTTTCTGCGTCAGACCCATAGGAACATGTCCATTCATGAGACAGAGCACAGCCTGGACCGGGATTCCCCCGCTTTTCCGCCTCAAGAGAAAAAATATGGACATATTCTTTACAATGTTATAGGTAGGCCTGGAATTCGTTGAACAACGGAGGTGATGCCGTGGGTAGTGTGATCAAGAAACGCAAGAAAAAGATGCGAAAGCACAAGCACAGGAAGTTGTTAGCGCGCACCCGACACCAGAGAAGGAAAAAATGATGGAGACAATATCCGTGCTATCTTCGCCAAAGAAAAGGCACCGCGCGGTCATCAAAAAAGCGCGGTGCCTTTTCTCCTTGCATGTTTTTCGAGCCGGGTGACATCTCGCCTGCCGCCCGAACATTACACGACTTCGGCTACTAAAACCTTCCTTGAATTCCTATTGCCCCGTATAGCCTTTCAAATACTTGAAGAACTCAGCGTCCGTAGAAAGGATTAGCGAGCTTTCCTCATCCAGTGTTTCTCGGTAAATCTCCAGGGTCTTTACGAAAGAGTAAAAGTCAGGGTCAAGCCCGAAAGCATCAGCGTACGTCTTTGTCGCCGTAGCATCGGCTTTGCCCATGATCTCCTGGGCCGTTTTGTACG
>JASFIH010000003.1:0-11019 GCA_050122775.1 Deltaproteobacteria bacterium | reverse complement strand
TGAATAATGCGACCGTTTTGATCAGTGATTTCTACACGCCACGGGCCTTGGTCTGCTTCTCGAAGCTGAATGCCACTGAAGGTCGACCATCGGGGCGGATAAAGAGAGAGTTTCAATCTCTTGCTAAGCTTATCCCTGTGAAACCAGTTGTGATAAATGACAGTCTCCTCGGGAACAGGGTCAAAAGCTGTGAAACAGGATACTTTGCCGATGGCAATTGAGAAAACAATGGCCTGGTTGACGGGGGCAAAGTCCTTTATGGCCTCGCAGATGGCCGCCTCGGTCAAGATCGGCTTCTGGGAACCCGGAGGTGAAGAATTTCCCTGGTCCTGTGCATATGCACAAGGAACAATAAATAGACTAGCCCATACAACCACAAAAACAAATACGCCCAGCCTGTATTTCAGGACCATATCTTTAACCATAAGCATACCCCTCAATGTGGCCGCAGCTCTCTTATAGCAGTTCCGAAGGCCTTGTCAATCGTGGAAGAATTCATTTGGAGCGGTCAGAGGCAAACACGCCATGGTAGGAGTCGTTGTGGAGCCTTCCCGTGCTTCTGCACGGAACTCGCGGGGACTAAACCCGTGAACCGACACTCACGCTCACACCATCCAAGACGGCGTGAGGGTAGCGTCCCTCATGCTCCGTATCCGAACTCAGGATTACGCTTCGTTTTAGAATATCATAGAGGTTCCCAGCAATCATGGTGTTTTTGACCCGGCCTACAATCTCACCGTTCTTGATGCGGTAACCCAACCCTATATTCCCCGAGAAGTCACCATTTATGATGTTACTCTGCCCGAATCCGATCAGGTCACACACGTAAAGGCCATCGGCGATTTCGGCAAGAAGCTCCGTGCTCTGGCGTTCACCCGGCAAAAGCCGAGGCCAATACGGGACGCAGCCGTTGTTTCCCGTGGGTTCAGCCCCAGCCAGCCCAGCAGAGTCAAGATCATACAGGAAACACTTAAGCGTGCCATTCTCAAAGATGGTCAGTTTCCGGGTCGGAATACCGTTGTTGTCTATGGCCCGCGCTCCGCTGGCATAATCCACATGTGGATCATCAACAATCGAAATATTTGGTGCAAGAACCTCCAGGTTTAGTCGATCAGCCAGAGGAGAGTCGCCCTTGGCCACATTCCGCCCATTGGTGCCCATAAAAATTGGCCAGAGCATCCCTGCAAGGGTTTCCGGCGGGAGGTACACCGTCACCTTGCCCACGGGCGATTCAATAGTCGTTTCGGCCCGACGCAGGTCTGTGATGATCTTATCAGCGATGCCACCTGGATCATAGAATGCATTAAGATCACACCAACCCCGGCTATAGCCGGCGAAAAGCATGTCCGTGTCTACTGTGCGCTGCACTGAGCCGGCAAGTCTCCAATGGGTGCGGGTGTTCATGTGGCAGACGCCGCCACTGGTGACCAGAACCGTTTCAGATTCTATTCGCTTGGCCGAGCATTCGATGTAAAGGTCGGCGTCGTAGGCTTTGAGTGCATCTGCCATCTGCTGGCAACTCTCAACCATTTTCTCACGTGAAAGGTGGAGCGTGCGATCGGAGTGGGTTTTCACCACCTGAACTTCCTCCGGCGTAGGATAGGCCTTGAAGTGAGCAATGCTTCCGACCTTCGCAAGTGTCACGGCCCGCTCAACCATAGCATCAAGATCCTTCAGACGGTTACCAGAGGTATTGCCCATCCGCCCACCCACCAGAACCTCCACACTATAAGAGAAGGCTTCGCGTCCACCCGTATCCTTAAGCCGTCCGGCTTCGAACTTACAATCCAAGCTTTCAGCATGATGAAAGGCCAACTTGGCTTCAGAGGCACCAAAGTGCTTTGCCGTTTCCAATCCCTGTTGGAGACGCTCCTCCATGTCCTTGATCATAGACCTACGCATACGGCCTTCCTCCTGACACGTGAAGTGCTTGTGATTGAGCGAGTCGTGATATTCTCCCGATGTCTCTTCCACACCCATACTCCGGCAAAGAATACTGCCAGACCCACAGAGTCCTGAGTGCTCCTCCTATTGCTCACCGCCGATCACGACGTCGCGAATGCGAATATGAGGCGAACCGAAACCCACGGGAAGTGGCGCCTGTTCTCCTTTTCCGCAGCCGCCCGCGCCTTCGTATATTTCTAAATCGTCCGCAATTCCATCAATGGCCTTGAGGGTGTGAAAGACGTTCCCCGTGAGAACGACGTCACGGACGAGCTCACCGATTTCACCATGGTGGATGCGGTGTCCGAAGCCAGCAGAGAAGGTGAACATCTCAAATTCGGTCTGCCCTCCGAATGCATCGCAAGCATATATTCCGTCATCTACACCTGCGAAGAGTTCCTTCACAGACATGTCGCCATTCTCAATATATGTATTGGTCATCCGCACTATAGGCGGATGATCCCTCGCCACAGCTCGAGCATTTCCTGTAGGTTTGGCTCCCATTTTCGCGGCAGTTTCCAGTGAATGGAGGTGTCCCGCCAGGTGGCCATCCTTAATAAGATAGGTCTTGCCGGAACGGGTGCCCTCATCATCAATCCAGAGGCTGCCAATGGTTCTTTCAATCGATCCATCGTCCACGACGTTCAAGTTCTTTGCACCCATCTCACGCCCCTGAAACATGAGACCACGCATCTTTGGATTCTCGTACAGGAAATCAGCTTCACTGAGGTGACCAAAGGCTTCGTGTATAAACACACCGCCCATCTTAGGATTCAGAATAACCATCCCGGGACCGCCCTTCACTTTAGGGGCTTTCAGCAGCGCCACCGCTCGGTCAGCCACCTGCCGGACCTTTTCCTCCAACCCGACCACGACATCGTAGGTGAGAGCTGAGGCGAAGCTATCACCGGTACGCTGCACCAGAGACCCATCCCGCGCCGTCGCATGAAAGCCACAATACACCCGCGGACGTTCCTCCATATAGTAAGCCCCCCGCGTATTGGCAAAATAGACGGTGCGAAAAGAGTCACCGTAGCTAACGCCCGAGGACTCAATCCGTGGATCAGCACCAAGGATGATCTTGTTATATTCCTGGATCAAACGGATCTTCTCGTCCAGACTCACACCTCGGGGGTCTCGCTTTAACTTGGCAGGGCGCTCGGTATCCACTACCTCGGCCTCCGCAATCTGGGTCTTTTCATTCCCAACAATGGCCGCACAGCGGCAAGCTTCACGCATCGGTTCCTTGAGATCTTCCAGCGCATCAAATGCAATGACCCCCCAGCCACCTTTTGTACAGGCTCTGACGATTCCGCCGCAGTAGGAGGACGAACCAGCGGACTCCATCTCTTGCCCCCGGAACGCGAGGTGGGTGCTTTCTTCGATTTCTACTCGAATCTCGGCGTAATCCGCCGCACCACTGCTGAGCGCCTGTAACATTTGTTCCCTCATAGAGACCTTCCTTTCGGCCAAGTGATTTCAGGAAGTGCCAAATGGACTTGGGTTGTTGTTATTTAGCATGTAGTATGCCGGAAAGGTGACCCGTCGACAAGGGTATTTTCTACATGATGTTTTATTTGACTTTGCTTTTTTTTTACAGTATGTTTTATGAGTTAGTAAGAGACGGTTTCACATATCCTGTTTGCACAACACTGGTTGCGGAATGGTGGGGGTGGTCCTGCGAAGTTTGTTATTCCGCAGATGAATTGAGGAGAAATCTCCGTGCTCTACATAGCATCTGAAGAGTCATATCAGGATGGCCAAGTCATCGTTCAGGAGGGAGGCTCTGGGGACTGGGTCTATGTTATCCTCTCCGGTACTGTACAGCTATCCAAGACAATTGGAGGCAAAAAATATGTCATCGAATGGCTTCAACCCGGTGAGATATTCGGAGAGCTTGGTTTTTTTGGGGGTGTAACGCGGACCGCCACAGCCCAGGCCATTGGCGAGACCACCGTTGGCCTTATTGATCGGGGGTTTCTAGATACTGAAAGTAATAAGCTTCAATCAGACTTCAGGAATATTCTGATTTCGATGATCGAAAGATATAAGAAGATGATCAATCGGGTCTGTGACTTCTCGGCAAGAGAAGGGATCCGTCTCCTCGAAACCTTGAGCGTGACATACAAGGACAGAAAATCGTTTGTCAAAGCGTATACTGGAAATGTAAGTGGAGGCGGGCTTTTCATTGCAACCGAAAATCCACTCAAAGAGGGTGAAGAGTTCTTGGTTAAGCTGGAATTGCCGGGTCTTTCAGACGACATCGTCATCAAGAGTGAAGTGATATGGACGAGAAAGAAGGCTGAAGCAAGCGATGTCTATCCCGCTGGTATGGGCGTCAAATTTCTTGAAATGACCAAAGACAACAATAAAGCCCTGAAAAGGTATCTCAGAGATATTGAGAAAAGGATCTCTGATGAATAGAAGACAAGCGGTATGAAGACGACAAATACAAGATTGGGCCTGGCGTTGTATATTTGGTTGATATGGCACTAGCCGATGTGTTTGTGCCGTGATGCCCGGCGCATGAGCACCAAAAGATTTATTTCTCGCGTTACCTGCCTCTATCGAAGGTATTTCCTCCTCAAGAAAATCATTTCAAACGCACACCAGGGCCATCTGGTCTTCATGCGAGTCCTGCTCTTGCTTTACACTGTGCCCAATGGGGGACAAACACGATTGCTATCCATAATGGCAGTATCAAACGGGCGTGACGATCCAAGCCTATTCCTTACGGTGATCTTGCACCTCAAAAAAACTTGATCAGACACATTAAAACGAGAAGAAATTTGTAGTATTTGTTTGACATTTGTCATTCAATCCTCTATATGTAGTTTCGATTCTGCAAGTACTCCTTGGAAATAAAGATGCTCAAAGCAATTCAAGAAGAGGCGTTTTTGCGAATTAACCCAAGGATAAGGAGGGAAGATTGACATGAAAAGTCTAAAGAAAGATTTGCAGGCCGTCACAAAGGAACTGAAGGCACTCACAAAGAAGACGGAGAGAATTACGAAGGCTGCTTTGAAGCTTGAAAAGGCTCAGGCCGCAAAAAAGAAGACCAAGGCCAAAGCCAAAGCAAAGCCGAAGACCAAGGCTAAAGCCAAACCCAAGGCCAGAGCCAAGAAGAAGACCGGCGGAAAAAAGGCAGCAGGCAAAAAAGCGTCGACTAAGAAGCCCGCGGGGCTGACTGCGACCGATAAGGTGCTGATGATCATCAAGAGGGCGAAGAAGGGCACAGATGCACCCACGCTCATAAAGAAGACGGGATTTGAGGAGAGAAGCATAAGAAATATCTTGTACAGAGCATTTAAGCAGAAGAAGATCAAGAGGGTCGAAAGGGGCGCTTACGTAGCGGCGTAGCTTCAACCGGGATTTCGGACATAAAGACTGCAGGAATTCACACACAAAAGGCTCGCTTCTCAGCGGCAGAAGCGGGGCTTTTGTGTTTTTGAGAAGTAAAAATTGCGAACATAACGGCACGAGGCTGGAAGCTATTTAAAAATCTCAGATCGCGTTCGACGGTGAGGCGAGGACCGATGAAAAAGCGCAGCATACACGCGAGTACGTGAGCATTTTGCCAAAGTTCTCAACGTAGCCATCGGGCATTAGATGGGGTTTTGAAATGCCTTCTATGCCATGGAACGCAAGGTCAAGCAACTGTCACATTATTGTTGAAGTAGCGTGATAGAAATGGACTCTGCTTTGCGGGAGATGCCTTTGTCAAATAAGAAAGGTCTATCAAGCAATGAAGAAGTATCAGGAAGTTGTTGAGGCACGAAAGATGTTGGAACTGCCCGAGAGGGCATCCATAGATGAAATCAAGGCTAACTACAGGAGTCTTATCAGGCAGTGGCATCCCGACACATCCAAAGCAGCCAAGGAGGAATGCACTGCGATGTCAGCGAAGATTGCTGCTGCATATGCAGTCATCATGGACTATTGTAGTCATTATGAATTCTCGTTTTCGGAAGAAGAAATCAGATACCATCTGTCAAGAGAGAACTGGTGGCGCGAACGTTTTGGCAACGACCCTGTGTGGGCGAATTGATCTCTATTCCAAAAAGTGGTTGCTCCCGTCTTTGTGCATGACTTACAGAAGATCTGCCGGCCAAGGAGCATGTGGTCTTTTGGGCGGTTTTAATCCAAATAGCCGCACACCCCGTCTTTTCCCCATCTGAAGCAGGATCTCTCACTTTGACACGGGCTATTCAGTTTCTTGAAGATCGGGGTATCTTGTTTGAAGTAGCGGAATATGCGCACCTTGAAAAGGGTGCTTTGTTTGCTTCAAGAGCTATTGGTATGCCCGCCGAGCAGACTGTCAAGACACTGGTGGTCGAGCTTGCCGGAAAAGGGTGTCTTGTCGTTCTTATGCGGGGTAACAAGGCGATCCCTCTCAAGAAACTGGCTAGAAAGTGCGGTGCAAGAAGGGCTTCTATAGCGAACCCGGCCACAGCTGAGCGCTTGACCGGCTATGTTGTGGGTGGTATGAGCCCCTTCGGAACAAGACAGAGCCTCCGTGTGATGGTTGATGATGCATTACTCGCATATGATAAGGTAGCCATTAATGGTGGGAAGAGGGGACTCATGCTCATCATGAACCCGGCTGACATCGTGCGGGTGACTGACGCTGATCCGATAACGCTGTGAACCGAAGTTGAAATGCCCGAAGCAAATTTAGGTCGAGGAAGGATATACTACGAGGTCTATGGTGAAGGACAAGCGCTGATTGGCTTACACCATGGCCTGAGTTCGAGCAGGACCTGGAAAAGTCAAATCCAGACACTTGGCACTCATTATAGGTTTTTTGTCTATGACCGGCTCGGTCACGGTCGCTCTGAACACCACGTTTCTTATGAAAGGGAATACTTTGAGAACCGGGCGAGTGAACTGGATGAACTCATTAGATTCCTTGGTCTTGACTCGGTGCACTTGTGTGGGATGTGCGAAGGTGGGGCGGTGGCACTCTTGTTTGCATCCGCATGGCCCAAGAAGGTGAAGACCCTGATACTCCAAGGCGTCGGTTACTTTGGCACAGATGCAACCATTGCCAAGTGTGAAAAGCACTTTCTGCCGTGGGCAAAACTTGACGCATCGCTTCGTAAACAACTTATTTATCACCACGGGGAAGAATATGCCATGGCGAAATGGGAAGCCGTCAGAGAGGCAAAATACTATGTCTGGGACCTATCATACGACTTGAGGCCCAGATTTTCTGACATTCAAGTTCCCACGCTAATTATGGGAGGTGACAGGGATCCATTTTTTGGTCTGGAACATCCGGTCGCCGCCTTTGAAGGGATCAACAATGCAAATTTGTGCATCATGCCTGGCGTGGGACACTTCCCAAACGAGGAAGCCCCGGCGCTCTTTAACACCATTGTTTTGAACTTCTTGAAGCAACACGGCAGGACCACTTGATCAGACTTTTCGGGCTATCGCTTCCAACCGCCTTGACGAACCGGGACGCCCATGATTCTGACCACTTGCGGGCATTGACCCAAGTTATACCGTATTGGCAACGGCGGGCTATGACTCTGTAAAACGGACAGGCAGAGCGAGGAAAGAAGTGTCCAAAAACCTTGTAGGAGGATACCGGGGATGCGGGTGCCACTTTTAGATTTGAAGGCTCAGTATGAAACGATCAAAGATGAAGTCCTATTGGCGACATCGGAGCTATATGAAAGCCAGCATTTTATCCTCGGTCCACGCGTTAAGGATCTTGAGGAACGTGTCGCCCGTTATTGCCAGACCAAGTATGCGGTTGGGGTGTCCTCTGGAACAGATGCCCTTCTGATTTCGCTGATGGCGGCTGGGGTTGGTCCTGGGGACGAGGTGATTACCTCGCCATATACCTTTTTTGCCACTGCAGGTTCCATCGCACGGCTCGGGGCTAGACCAGTGTTTGTGGACATACAAGAGGAGACTTACAACATAGAGCCAAATGCCATAAGAGACAAGATGACAGAGCGGACAAAGGCAATTATTCCTGTTCACCTGTTCGGTCAATGTTGCGACATGGATGCCATCGCCGAACTTGCTGATGCGCATGACCTCGTGATTATCGAGGATGCGGCCCAAGCCATAGGAGCAGAATACGAGGGGAGAAGGGCGGGTTCCATGGGTGATATGGCTTGTTTCTCATTCTTCCCATCCAAAAACCTTGGGGCCTTTGGTGACGCAGGCATGGTAACCACGTCTTCAGATAGGCTGTACGAAAAGCTCGTGATTCTGCGGGTTCACGGCGCTCACCCAAAATACTACCATCAGGTCATCGGTGGAAATTTTAGGTTGGATGCCCTTCAAGCGATTGTCCTTCTGGTCAAGTTGCCTTATCTTGACAAGTGGACCGCGGCACGGCAGACGAATGCTCGGCGTTATCGGGAGCTTTTCCGCAGCGAGGGCTTGGATAGTTTCATCAAGCTACCGGTGGAGAACGGGGGTCGGCATATCTACAATCAATTCGTCATTGCCGTTGAAACCGACAGGGATGACCTCAGAGAGTTTCTAAATGAAGCTGGCATTGGCACGGAGGTTTACTACCCGGTCCCCATGCACCTGCAACCTTGTTTTGAATATCTCAATGCCCGCGAAAACGACTTTCCTCGCGCAGAAGCCGCGGCAAAAAAGACTCTGGCGCTTCCGATCTATCCAGAATTAACCAGCGAACAGCAGGAATATGTGGTTCAAAAGGTTAAGGCATTCTATGCATCTTGACACCGAAAACAAAAGAATGGACTTGCATTTTTTTTGTCGTAGGAGTACCAGTAGTCGCTGTGGGGATGTAGCTCAGCTGGGAGAGCGGTACGTTCGCAACGTACAGGTCGTGGGTTCGAATCCCATCATCTCCACCATGAAGATCAATTTTTTTGCCTATTATCGTTCTCCTTATGCTGATGCCTCGTGATATCCGCTCTGTGCTTGGTAACCTGTCACGGAAGTGAGAAAAGGATGAGTCCCAAGAAGGTGAATAAACGCAGTGCCAAAGTGACACGCACCACCAAGGAAACAGATATTAAGGTGGAGTTGACCATAGAGGGGAAGGGTATGTCCTCCGTAAGGACAGGCATCCCGTTCATGGACCATATGCTCACCCTGATGGCTGCCCACGGTTTTTTCGATTTAAATGTCACAGCAAAGGGGGATGTTGAGGTAGACGATCATCACACGGTTGAAGATATCGGCATGGTGTTGGGTGAAAGCTTCAACGAGGCATTGGGTGATCGAAAGGGCATGAAACGATACGGAAGAGGGCTGATTCCGATGGATGAAGCCTTATCATCTGTTGTCATTGACTTCTCTAACAGGCCGCTCCTTGTTTACCATGTTAACCTCAAGCGCGACACCACAGGGCGTTTTGACGCGCAGGTCATTGAAGAGTTCTTCCGGGCGTTTGTTAGCCGAAGCGGCGCGACCCTCCATATCAACCTCATGTACGGTGATAATACACACCATATCATCGAGGCTATGTTCAAAGCCTTTGGTCAGGCCCTTGATGAAGCCACTTCCATAGACAACAGAATTACCAAGGTCCGTTCCACAAAGGGAATTCTATAGTGAAAGGGAGACGATAATGTCTCGAATAGGCCATGGCCAAGTTCGCGCCATGCCGATGTTATGCATGTTCGCCATTGTAAGCATGAGCGTGGTGGCATGCGCCTCACGGGCCAAAGCCCCCCATGCAGTGCCACATCGTATCTCAGACATCCAAACACTCTTGGTTCTACCGTTTGACAGTGCCACTGAGCGACATGGGGTTGGCAGTACTGTTCAGTGTTCCATATGCGGTGGCGTCTTTGTTACCGGCTCCGTCACTTCAGACAATGAAACTTATATGACCGAGCGACTTTTGACGTTTCTAAAGACAAAAACGACATACACATTGGTGCCTCCAGGGTCTGGGGAAGGGGTCCGGTCCAAGCTCCTTTCCGAGTCGGTGGGTTTGTCGGACAGAGAACTGATCGTGGAAATGGGGCGGAGTCTCAAGGTGGATGCCGTTGTTACCGGCACCATATATCGTTTTGGACAGCGCGTTGGCACACGTTTTTCTGTTGATACGCCAGCCTCTGTTGCGTTCGGGATTCATCTTATCCGCGTGGCTGACGGCCGCCTGTTGTGGACTGGGCACTCTGATGAAACGCAGCAGCCCCTTAGCGAAAACCTTTTCAAGATTTCCAGATTCATTAAAGGTGGTGGAGGCTGGCTGACCGCAGAAGAACTGGCCACACTGGAACTCAACAGGGTCATGACGGATTTTCCTCTCCCTTAAGATATAAGCTCTTGTTCAGGCAAATTCCCCCATGCTTGTCATCCCAGCAGTTGACATAAAACGAGGCCGGTGTGTGCGACTCCTTCAAGGCCGTGAAGAATCTGAAACCGTGTTTTCTGACGACCCCTCTGCCATGGCACTGCGATGGGAACAAGAAGGCGCGGAGTTGCTGCACGTTGTCGATTTGGACGGGGCGTTCAACAGGAGCCCCCAGAACCTGGAAGCGGTTGAACGCATTCTGAACAGGATCCATATCCCTGTCCAGTTGGGGGGTGGGATCAGGAACATGGAGATCATCACCCTGCTTTTGGGTATGGGCGTCAACAGAGTCATTCTGGGAACAGAAGCCATCAGAAATCCACATTTGATTGAACAGGCCTGTGAGGCCTACCCGGGCAGCATTCTGGTAGGCATTGATGCACGAAACGGTATGGTTGCCATAGAGGGGTGGACTGAAACGACCCAAGCGCGTGCGGTCGACGTGGCTAGAGGTTTTGATAAACTCGCCCTGGGGGGTATCGTCTTCACGGATATCCACAAAGATGGCATGCGAACCGGTCCCAACCTTGCGGAAACCAGGCGCATGGCTGAGGCTGTGTCCACACCGATCATTGCCTCTGGGGGCGTTGCCGATATTGGGGATATTCTGGCTCTGAGGGAGCTGGAGGAGGTGGGTGTCGTGGGCGTGATAACGGGCAGGGCGCTGTATGATGGAACGCTCCGGCTAGACGAAGCGTTGAACGCAGCACGGGGATAAGGGTGCCGAGATTTTTCTTGACATTATTTCCTCCAATGATTAAATTAAGGGT
>JASFIH010000002.1:0-11445 GCA_050122775.1 Deltaproteobacteria bacterium | reverse complement strand
TGCATCCCAGACCTGAGCAAAATCCTCAAACAACGCCCTGATAGGCCCTTTGGGCCTGCCGTGGCACGTCTGGAAGTGACTGCATCCGTTACAGACCAGCCGATCCAGCTCTTGCTGGAGAAAAAGGGCGCGGTCTTTCAAAGGCTGCAGCACTGAAGCCTCGTCCCTTCCCAATGGCAGAGGTTCGAGGATAGGCGCCGGTTCTGCCCGTGATGTCTCTGTCAGCAGGCGAATCAGGCCCGTCATATCATCCAGCGGGGGTAATGTAAGCACCTTGTCAAGGATGTGTGACACCCTATCAGGCCTGAACCATCTCATTTTCACAGAACGGGCTTTGGCACGAAGTGTCGCTGTCACCCGACTGGCCAGTATGCCTGTTTCATCCCGTCTGGTCTGTGTTCTGAGTACGCAGTATATGCGGTTTCGCCGGTCCAGAAAGAGACGACCAGGGACCAGGTTCGCCATCTTGGTGAGCTTGGACTCGAGTGCCCCGAGCCTGCGGCTGACATCCGTCAAATCACGAATCAAGATAGCTCGCTGTCTTTTGAGGTCAAGCACAAACTCGGGCCCGGCACACATGGCCTTTGGCAGCAGTGCCATAAGGGCTCGCCCTGCTTTTCTCAGTCTTCGATCAACCCCCTTCTCTTGATCAACCATGTTCACATATGTGGCAAACGATCTTTGAAAGATCTCTTTAATCTCGTCCGGCGTGTGAGACATGAGGAGGTTCAAGACCATGGAGAAATCCACCTTGATCTGACTGAGTACGTCTTCAGGGGGCGCGGTGAATAGCTCCGCCATGAGCCGCAAGTCCATAAATTTACCAGGAACCGACACGGCAAAGCCAATGTGGTCCTTCCCCCGTCTTCCAGCCCGGCCTGTCATCTGATGCAACTCCGTGGCGTTCAGCGGGATGAATTCATGACCGTTGTATCTATCCGAATTGAGAAACACGATACTCCGGGCCGGGAAATTCACGCCTGCAGCCACTGTAGAGGTGGCAAAGACGGCGTCGAGTAACCCCTCGGTCATGAGCCGCTCTATGACAAGCTTCCAGGCGGGAAGTTGCCCACCGTGATGTGCCGCGACAGCCGCACCTTTTAGATGCAACATCTGCCGGTGACCAGCCAATCGCGGATGTCCTCGGGTCAGTTGGTAAATCCTCTCGTTCAGCTTGGTTCGATCTACCCCGTCTCGCCCCGAACCGCTGACGCACCGCTCCAGCGCGGAATCGCAGTCTGCTCGCGACTTGAGAAAGCATATGGCAGGTAGCAAATCGAATTTTCTCAAAACACCGATCATCTCTCCAAAAGGAGGGAGGCAGCGGGGAGCGGCAAGGACTGGGGGGTTTTGATTACTCAGATAGCTCTGGACCTTTTTGTCGATCCCCTTGGGGCCCAGGAAAGGAAAGAGCCTGCCAGAAGGGTGGAAAAAGAGGGGATAGAGCGGGACCGGCCGTCCTGTTTCTTCCACGACAACACATCTTCTTGAGCGTATTGCTTCCAACCATTTGGCAATCTGTCTTGCATTCTTGATCGTGGCCGAGAGGAGCAATAGTCGGACCCGAACAGGCAGATAGATCATAATTTCTTCCCACACCACGCCTCGATCCTGGTCACCGAGAAAGTGTGCTTCGTCCAGGATCACGATATCAGTTGCGAGGTCCTGTCCCTGGTGCATGGCATCGTACAGCTGATTGCGCAAGATCTCGGTTGTGCCTGTGATGACCGGGGCCTCGGCATTCTCCTTACGGTCTCCTGTCAATATCCCGACCTCATCACGCCCAAAACGCGCTGTGAACTCCAGGTACTTCGAATTGGTCAGGGCCTTAAGCGGGGAGGCATACCAGGCCTTTCCTCCCTCATTACGAATCCTGGAAATCGCCTCCTCTGCAATCCAGGTCTTTCCGGAGCCTGTTGGGGCGGAGACCAGGCAATCGGATCGGCGAATGGCGGCAAGGGCCCTAAGTTGGAAAGGGTCTGGCTTGAAAGCTTGGCTTGAGGGGACACCAATCTGGGCAAAGACCTTCTTCAGCCTCGCATCTGCGCTCGGTCTTAATCGCCTTACCATTTGATGGGACGCACCCCGGGGTCTGCGGGGGAAGGCATGCTTGCCCCGGTCCGTCCTCGCATGCTTCTTGCGACTTCGGGCAATGCGAAAACCTTTGTATTTCGATTTTTCAGACATAAGGAGAGTAAGGGACAGCGCCTGAAGACGGCCAAAAAGAAGATTGACAGCAGGGGGCCACGTTGTTATGGTGCTTTGAACATATGGGGCTGTAGCTCAGCTGGGAGAGCGCATGACTGGCAGTCATGAGGTCAGGGGTTCGATCCCCCTCAGCTCCACCAGCCAAAATGACGTGTCTGGAAGGGCGGAACCATCCGCCCTTTTTTTGGAGTCCGGTTTTCTATTCGTCTCCTTGTTCAATAATGACCCTGTGATCGACGAGTGAAAGATGGGTGATCTTCCCTTTTATGAATTTCTGCTCACCATATATGTTGGTAAGCCGTAGGCTTCCGTCTTCAGGCTCAACCGTGTCCAAAGCCTCCAGAAAAAGCTCTTCCTTGCCGTCCTTGATGACATACGCGTTTGCTTCACACATAATAACGACCTCGTGAACAATATTGGCACATGCTGGCACCTGTGGCCTTACTAGCATCTTTTAAAGTGATTATAAGGACTTGGTTTAGAACTGTCAAATGAAAAAGACCCTGAGGGGCAAAGCGGTTCTTGCCCGAATTCGGCCGTGAGCTCGGCTTGACACAACCCCTTCGATCTGACAAACTGGCTCCATGATTAAGGAACTTCTTGTAGAGAAAAAGCCAGAATTGACGCATCCCATCCTCATCCTTGGATTTGAGGGCTGGGCAAACGGTGGCAATGTGGCTGTGGGCATGATTGACTACCTGACAAAGAAACTGGGTGCAACACGCTTTGCAATGATCAGTCCCGACGGTTTCTACCGATTTGATGACGAACGTCCTATTGTGAAGGTGGGTGGCGGCCGGCTCGAAGAGGTGTTGCCCCCGCAAGCCTTGTTTTACGCTGCCCGCGAAAAGCAAAGCGGCGTGGATCTGGTCTTGTTCAAAGCAAAGGAACCCCATCTTAGGTGGTTTTCGTTTGTCGAACTCATTCTGACCCTATGCAAGGAAATAGGGGTTAAGCTGATCATCAGTCTGGGGGGGCTCCAAGACAGCGTGTTGCACACGGATGCAGTCATTTCAGGTTTTGCTTCAAACCCACAGCTTCTGGAGAGGCTCAAGGAAAATAGCGTTATTCCGGCAGAATATCAAGGTCCGGGAGCCATTCACTCATTGATCTTCCAGGAAGCTGAGCGTGCGGGCATCGAAGGGGTAAGCCTGTGGGGGCATTGCCCCTTCTACCTTCAGGGCACCCATTTGCGGCTTCTTTGCCGAATGGCCCCGGTATTGGCTGACCTGGGTGGCTTCCACGTAGTCACCGATGAACTGGAAAAGGGCTGGACGCAGCTGGCAAGAAGCATCCAACGGTTCATCGAAGGAAACCCCGAACTTCAGAAAGCCGTCAAAGAGATCATGAAATCCAAGACCAAGGTCGTAGGCGAAAAACCTCGCCCGAAAAAGACAGATGGAAAAGTGATCTACTTGGATGATTTCTTCAAGCCCAAGGGCTAAAACTGAGCATTGTTATTGGTGTTCATGCGATGCCCGCTATAGACGAGACGACAAGAGATCTCTTGCAGGAGCTTTCAGAAGCCAAAGTTTGGCTCATGCGCCTAAAGCAGACGTGGGATAGCGGATCCGGTGTGCGCCACGAAATAGACGAAGCAGAAAGAAAAGTCCGAGCCCTTGAACAAAGAGCACAGGAGGCCATGAAGAGCCTGGGGTGCGTGAGTCCGGAGACGCGCAGAATTTACCAAGGCATGGCCGATATGCTGATTCACTGGCACGCCTTCAGGGATACCTTGAGGTAACAACGAGGTCCACTGACACCAGCACCGGGGTTGCTGCCAACAGGCTCTTGCAGATAAAGGCACTTCCTGACACGTGATTTCTAAGAGAAGAGACGGGCTAAGATGGGAAATATGTGGCACAGGCGGTTTCAGACTCCCAGGCCGTGACACGGCTCACCTTGATTCCAGGGTCTTCCAACAGAAGAGACAATTCATCCGCCACATACCTTGCAATATTCTCCGAAGAGGGGTTCTGGTCCTTGAAGGCTTCCAGGTCGTTCAGAAACTTGTGATCCAGACCTGCCATGACAGTTCTCACATGCCTCTTCAGCACCCTAAAATCGACCACGATACCTGCATCGTTCAGGGTCTCTGAAGTGACATAGATTTCAACCTTCCAGTTGTGTCCATGCAAATCCTCACAAGCACCCTCAAACTCCCTGAGCTGGTGGGCTGCAGAGAAATTGGTGATAACCTTTAGTTCATACATGTTGATAGTGCCTAGAGTGAGTTAAAGTGCCTAAAGTCTCTAAAGTGTATAGAGTGTCTACAGTGCCTACAGTGCCTAAAGTGTCTAAAGTGGCTAGAGTGTCTAAAGTGGCTAAAGGGTCAAGGGTGCCATTATTCTGCTTCCCCAGTGTACGTATGTGAGCATTTTGAAGGGGTTCTCAACGTAGCCATCGGGCGTTAGATGGGGTTTTGAACTATTATTCTGCCTCCCCACTGTAGGGTTTCCCGCATTCATTGCAGATGCCTTTCTCGTTGATGACGCCGATGCAGGAGCCGTCGCTGCACAGGATCCGCTCTGAAAAATCGGCTACGTCCTCCCCAGCCTCTGCCGTGGGCTGTGCACGAGGCATCTCTGCGCCGCATTGGCAGCAGAATCTCCCTTCCAGGGGGACGCCTTCATGGCATTCGGGACACTCCCTTGTCGGAATTTCACCATCACAATGGGGACATTTCATCATGGTCTCATCCTTTGTAACCAGATCTGACGGGTATCTTGCATAACCTCTTCTCACTTGCGTATACAGGAGTGTGTGAGCATTTTGAAGAGGTACTCAACATAGTCATTTCAGACCAGTGTCTAACCCCCTATCATTGACATGGCACGAAGCGATTCTCCCTCTTTCTGGATTTGGGCGTGGTGGCGTTGGGGCTTCTTGGCAATAGCCCGCAGAAATATCCTCTTCAGGCCTTCGTCACTGCATCCATTTCTGAGCGGCGACTTGATATCCACCTCGTCGTCGGCAAAAAGGCACGGGCGGAGCTTGCCGTCCGATGTAAGCCTCAAACGGTTACAGGAAGGGCAGAAATGGTGGCTAATCGCGCTGATGAAACCGATTTCACCCTTGGCTGACTTGAACTGATATCGCTCAGCAGGCCCGTCATGGATAGAACGTGCAACCTTGTAAAGGGGTCCCAATGCCTCCAGCCTGGACCTAATCTCGTCAGAGGCGATGTATTTCCAAGGCGTCCACGTGTTATCCTGCCCAATCGGCATGTATTCGATGAAACGGATATGATAAGGCTTTTGTCTTGAAAGGTCAGCAAACCCCTCGAATTCTTCATCATTGAGACCTCTTATGGCGACAACATTCACCTTGATGGGTGAAAACCCAAGCGCCTCAGCCCTTTCTATACCCTTCCAAACGGCATCAAAGCATGCCAGGCCCGTGATCTTCGCGTACTTTGAGGGATCCAGGGTGTCCAAACTAACGTTAATGCGACGAAGGCCTGCCTCGAAGAGTGGTGCGGCCATGTCATTCAGGAACACCCCGTTGGTAGTGATACTGACGTCCTCGACCTTGGGGGTTCGACACACAGTTTCAACCAGGTTAACAAACTCCCGTCTCAATAAGGGCTCTCCTCCAGTCAAACGGATCTTCGTAACTCCCAAGTCTGTTGCAATCTCGATAAGCTTGGAGATTTCTTCGTAACTCAGGAGGTCCTCATGATGAAGAGGCCTGAAATCTTGCACGGGCATGCAGTAAACACACCGCAAGTTGCATCGGTCTGTTATCGAGATCCTAAGGTAAGTGATCTTGCGGTCGTAAGGGTCTATATTCGGAGCCATAGGGGACTGCCACTTTCAAAACCCTGCTCCTGTGCCAGCACATCGAGATGCAGGGTTGAGACCTGTTCCATCAGAAGATAAACAGGATGCTTGATCTGCCTGGTATCAATGCCTTTCAGGTACTTCTTGCAGGCATCACACACATCCACCCGATAGTTTTTCTCTTCTTCACTGAAAAAATAACGCAGCTGTCTATGATCCTGATTATCGCAAAACGGGCAGTAAATTCTCCTTGTCTCCCACTCGTGCCCGCAAAAGCTGCATAACAGGAATCGCTTCCCCTCATCACGGAGGATCGAGAGACTCGGTAAGCCGCCACAGACAGGACAA
Organism: Deltaproteobacteria bacterium; assembly: GCA_050122775.1. Lineage (GTDB taxonomy): Bacteria > Desulfobacterota > Desulfobacteria > Desulfobacterales. The sequence continues at coordinate 5,107 of JASFIH010000002.1, read as the reverse complement.
TAGCCTTTCTGCCACGGTGTTTCCTTGTTCAGATAGGTGGCCAGCTGTTCCGCGGAAAGTGACAGAGAGGGCCTTATGCTACTGTACGTGAGAAAAGCCAAAATCTTTTCATCCACGTCGAGTTCTTGGGCAACCTCCTCGAAACTGCCGCCCTCCTCACGCAAGATCTCTTGAAACAAGGTGGGCGCCTGCAGCATTCCCTTGTCCAAGGCCTCCAATACCCTGACACCAACCTGGGCCAACACCTCGTTGGTTTCCGCGGCCATGCTGCACAGGTTTTTCAGAAGCGCTTGTGAAGCCTCTACATCTATGGAGAAACCTGTTCTTTCAATGAGAGGAAATGCGTCTCTGCGCTTGATCGAAAGAAGTTCATCTGCAATTTGTATCGGCTCTATGTGTGTTTGTCTTTTGGCTGTCTCCTGGGCCAAAAAGAGCTTTCCGTAAAAATCAAGGAATTCGGCGTAGGCAGGCCTTTCGGCTTTCAGGGCGGCTACAGCCTTCTGGATATGATCTGCGGTGACGATCTCCTGTTCATTGAACACCATGGTATACCCCATTATTCACGATTTGACATAGCACACAAAGGGGAGAAGATCAATCGACCTTCTCCCCCTCAATGTGGTTTCAGATTGTAACCTACTATGTCCCTATCACCATCGCGTGGTCAGACTGCTTAACGGTCTGAGAAGCCTCTTGATGGCCAGTGCTCTTGTGACATCAAAGGCCGTCCTCGAGGCCGTTGCAAACTTGTGGTAGAGTTGAGGGTCTTCTGCGACCAGGAAAATCACGCGAATGTCCTCAGGGTCGATAAGCTTGGCCTTCCGGTGGGTTCGCTGCACGACGGACAGACGTTTCTTAGCCATATCCAGGATTTCGTCTCGGTTGCCGAAGTTCATGGCACCCGTGGGACAAGTTGCTACGCACGCAGGTAAGAGCCCATTTTCCACGCGGTCAATGCACATGTCACACTTAGCCAGCGTTCCATCCTTGCATGCTCGTGGAATGTCATAAGGGCATGAGTCAATTACGGCCTGCGCATTTACTTTCTTTGTGTTTGCCGTGTAGATCACTGCACCGGTTGCCGGATCTCTAAAGATCGCTTTGGGGTCATCTGCGGTCATCTCGCATGGCGGCTCCAGGCAGTGCCGGCACTGATCCGGAAAGAAGAGCCACTGGAGCTTTCCGCTCACCACCACCTCATTGAATCTCACGAGCTTGTATGTCACGAAGGAGAGATCCGCCGGGTTTTGATAAGTTCCACGGTTTACCGTTTCTTCCGCAGGCAGGTCATGCCACTGTTTGCAGGCGACCTGACAACCCCTGCAGGCTGTACATAGTGTTGTGTCGACAAAGAATGATTTGCTCGGCATCTGGATCACCTCCTCCTATAGTTTGGACACATTAACCATGAAGGCCTTTGTTTCAGGGATCCTGGTATTGGGATCACCGGTCGAAGGCGTTAGCAGATTGGCGCTATCTTCCTTGCCATTGTCTGGCCAACGCCAGCCAAAGCACCAGGGGAACCCGACCTGGTGGACAATGTTCCCCCCAATCTTAAACGGTTTGAATCGTTTGGTCACAATGGCGGTGCACTCCAGAGAGCCTCGCGCAGATGTGGCTAACACGCGCTCACCATTCTTGATGCCCTTGAGTTCCGCCAATTCCTCGCTCATTTCCACAAACACCTGCGGTTGCATTTCCAGAAGCCAGGGCTGATACCGCGTCATGAGACCCGTCTGCCAATGTTCGACCACCCGGTAAGTGGTGCCCACAAGCGGGTATCTTGGATCACAAGTAAGAAAGGCATCGGCCTCGGTTCCGTAGATGGGTGCTGTGGGATTCATTCTTTGTTTGTTCATGAGGTTTTTCTCGATCGGACACTCCAGTGGTTCATAATGTTCAGGGAAGGGACCGTCAGCCAGTCCCGGCCCGAATATCTGGGCATGCCCGTGTTTCCGCATAATAAAGGCCCATCTGCTATTGGCATTGGGGTTTTCCAGACTGCCGAGTGGCGGCCAGCCACCATCTGGCACGTCTCCAATCCACCTGTCTCCGGTCCAACGTATGACCCAGTCCTTCTTGTCCCAGGGCTGTCCGTCGAGGTCCACTGACGCCCGGTTGTAAATGATTCTCCGGTTGACCGGCCAGCACCAGGAGAACTCAGGATAGAGCCCGATCTGATTGACAGCATCTTCCTGACCGCGCCGGGTGGCCATGTTTCCTTTCTCTGTGTAACTGTTGCAGTAGAGCCAGTTACCTGAAGAGGTGGACCCGTCTTCCTGCAGGAACGCGAAACTCGGCACCAGGGTGCCCTTTGGATACAGCTTGTCTTTGACTGTAACGTCTTTCAGGAAGTAGCCGTTTATCTCTTTGGCGACTTTGTGGGAATCATACATGCCATTGGTCATGTAATCCCATTTGAGATTCAGGATTGGCTCGGGGAAGGTTCCCCCTGCTTTATACAACTCTTTGAGCTTGAAACCGAATTCCATGATGATGTCGCCGTCTGCCCTGCTGTTTCCAAGTGGCTTTGGTCCCTGGTAGCGCCACTGCATCCACCGACCGCTATTGGTAATGCTGCCCTCCTTTTCAAAGGAGACACAGGCCGGCAGCATGAAGACCTCGGTCTTGATGGTGGAAGGGTCCATCCCTGGTCCACGCCAGAAGGAACCGGTCTCATTGTCGAAAATATTGACGTTGACCATCCAGTCCAAGTTGGCCATGGCTTTGCGGTTCTTGCCCGCGTTGGAACCGCTGCACGCCGGGTTCTGACCCCATGCCAGGAAGCCCTTGACCGTGCCTTTATACATCTCATCAAAGAGATCGAGCCACGAGTATACCTTGTCATCATCCACTTTGGGCATCCAGTTGTATCCAAAGTCATTCTTATCTGTGGCGTTTTCGCCGAAGTATGAATTTAACAGGCTGACCGAATACTTGGGGTAGTTTTGCCACCAGTTGGCACTCAAGGCATCGTTGCTCTTAGGTGTCCATTTTTCATTATAGGCGGCCAGCGTGCCGTTGGACGCACGGGGCGTCCTCAGATACCCGGGCCAGATATGCCAGAGCAGACAGTGGTCCGTGGAGCCTTGGACATTCGACTCACCTCGCAGGGCATTCACGCCCCCGCCTGCCACGCCAATGTTGCCAAGGAGGAGCTGAATAATGGACATGGTCCGTATATTTTGGGTCCCAACCGTATGCTGGGTCCAGCCCATGGCATACATGATAGTGCCAGCCTTGCCCGTGGCACCGGTGGCCGCGTATGTCTGGTATACTTTCAGAAGGTCCGCTTCTGGCGTTCCTGTGATCTCAGATACGAGCTTGGTGTTGTAACGGCTGAAATGTTTCTTCAGTAGCTGGAACACACACCGGTTGTGGCTTAAGCTTCGGTCCATTTTCGGGACCCCGTTTTCGTCCATTTCAAAGTCCCACTGAGATTTGTCGTATTTGCGGGCCTTCGAATCATAGCCGGCGAAGAGGCCGTTCTTGAAGCTGAATTTCTTTCCGACAATAAAGGGGGCATTCGTATATGCGCGCACATATTCCTTATCGTAAAGCTGATTGTCCAAGATGTACTTGATCATGCCGCCCAAAAAGGCAATATCCGTGCCTGATCGCAAGGATGCAAAAATGTCTGCCTTTGCTGATGTTCTGGTGAATCTGGGATCCACGTTGATAAGCTTTGTGCCATTTTTCATGGCCTTGACAACATATTTGAAGGATATGGGATGGTTTTCGGCTGCATTGCTTCCCATGATCAGGATGCAATCGCTGTTGCCGATGTCGATCCAGTGGTTGGTCATAGCGCCGCGTCCGAACGACTCTGCCAGAGCCGCAACTGTGGCGCTGTGTCAGATGCGGGCCTGATGTTCGATGTAGACGAGTCCTAGGGATCGTAAGAGCGCCTGGTAGATCCAACACTCTTCATTGTCCAAAGCAGCGCTTCCGACTGAGCAAATAGCTGTCGTGCGGTTGACCACCTGGCCTCTGTCATTCTCTTTCTCAAAGGTGGCATCACGGGTCTTCTTCACGCGCTTGGCAATTTCGGTCAGAGCCCAATCCCATGACACCGGCATCCATTCTCTGGCGAAAGGTGCACGATACATGGGCTGAAGAAGGCGGTTTTCGTTTTCGCCCAGGCTGGAGAGTGATGCTCCCTTGCTGCACAATGACCCCCGATTGATCACATGGTCTGGATCACCCTCAATGTTGATAACGCGACCGTCACCCTTCATGCTTGTGTGCACAATGGCGCCGCACCCCACTGCGCAGTAAGGGCAGATGGTCGTTGTTTCCCTCGCGTACTTGGTCTTCAACATCTGCGCGTGTGACTTGACCGGTGAAAGATCAAACCCAAGACCGCTCACAGCAAGACCCGCAGCCGTGGCACCAGAGATCTGCATGAATTTTCTGCGTGTTATGTTCATCTATGTCTTCACCTTCCTTTCCCAGAAACAAAAGGGTTATCGAGAAACGTCAGTTTCACCCCCTCTCAAGGCATGAGTTCTAAACATGATCCATGGATAATTCAGGGTCGGGGTATTTCTTTTCACTCCCATGTCTCCAACCTTTGTTTTCGCAGTGACTTAGTCCTTGGGGGATGCTTTTCCCCCTCCGCATTCCACCTTCGTTACACTTCGGTGGCTGCGGCTTCCCCCAAAGCTAAATCCCGCGAAAACTGAAGGTTTCCGTCAAGTCGTTCCAAGAAACTCCCCGACCCTCGGATAATGAACAGTGCCTCGTGGTTCAAGGCTTCTTGCGGCCACAAAAGAGGAAAAAGACTTCCAGTTCGCTATCGATCTCAAACCGTCCCCTTGGAAATGTGGAGACAATGACAGGTCCTGCGGTTGAAATGGATGGGAAGGGTTATGTCAGACATGACATAACCTCTTTATTCTATTGAAGATTTTTTAACACCAAGGAGACTTTATTGTCAAGCTTGAAATCTGTCACACCATCCAATTTTCCGGCAGTGGGATGTTCCGGACTTCCGGCCTGGATCTCCGCATTCTGATGCCAACATTCATAGGAAAGGTGTCGTGCCTGTTGGGGATGAGCATCATAGCGGAGGCATCCTGATCCCGCGCGCCATCCGCTGGCACCC
>JASFIH010000001.1:0-12704 GCA_050122775.1 Deltaproteobacteria bacterium | reverse complement strand
TCGTGGATTGAAACTGGCTATACTGGATCACAGCAATGGCAAAAAAGAAGGGCGGAAAATCTCGAAGGCGTAGTAAAACCGCGAAGTTCAAAACGCAGCGAGACCTTGTTCCCCGGGCGTCGACTCCTCTAGCCACACCTACAATGACTCAAGAGGTGGGAATGCCTGCTCAATTAGGGTCGCCATATAGACGCCTCTCTCTGGTTGTACTGGTTCTTTTGAGTTTGGCTTTTGTAGTCTCTCTTAATCTTACGCCAATTTACACAAATGATTTCTGGCTCCACCTTAAGATCGGTGACATCATTCGGGAAAGTGGAGACATTCCCAAGACGATATTGTTTACTTTCACCGAAGCAAAAGATCATGAAATTGTCGTACACGAATGGTTGCCTTCCCTCATATCCAGCTTTCTGTACGACCACATTGGGTACAGCGGAATGGTGGCATTCAAATGCTTCCTTGCCGTGGTGATTTTCCTTCTTGCCTTCCGCTTATCTTTCTACATCAACCGGGATTGGTCCATATCTCTTTTCTTGGCCGCCCTATGTATTCTGATGATCAATTTTCGCACCCATATGCGCCCCGAGATTTTTGCCTTTGTTTACTTGCTGATTCATCTAAACTTGATGCAGGCCTTTCTGAAGACGAGGAACTTCAGATGGCTTTTGGGGTTGCTTCCACTCAGTGTGCTGTGGGCGAATTCTCATGGATCTTTCATTGTAAATTTGGGTCTTCCGGGACTTTTTTTGCTCGGGATTATTCTGAACGACTGGTGGGCAGCTCGGACGGGCAGCAGGAAGATCGCATTCAGTCAAATAAAGCAGGTCTATCTACCGCTGATTATCGTTAATTCTCTGGTTGTAGCGCTGTCCTTCGTGAACCCGTACGGGACTCGCCTCTTGATTCATTCATTTTCATTGAGCCAAGATTCGTACATCCGACAAAATATCATTGAATGGTTCCCCATGTTTCACCCTTTTATCCGGCGTTATTTCTATTTCAAGCTCTACCTTTTGTTCTGTGCAATTTTGCTATCTTCATTGATTATTGGCCGAAAAAACATGAATTTTGTTTTGGCAATTCTTATTCTTGTTTTTGGATATCTTTCGGTGGACACAAATCGCAATGCTGCATGGTTCGCTGTCGTCGGAACATATGTCATGGCATATTGCCTCAATGGCATCTTAAAGACAGAACGCAAACGGATGATCTTCAACGGGTTTCTTGCTGTCGCATTGGTGTTTGGAGTGATTCTCGTTTTTCAAAAAGGCAACGTGAGGGGTAAGAAGCCAGGCTTTCAAAGAGGGACCCCAATGACTGCAGGCGCCCTGAATTTCATAGAGAGAGCGGGAATTCAGGGGAATGTAATGAACTCGTATAAGTACGGTGCGGAGCTCATCTACCATTTCTATCCCAGGCTCAAGGTAACCATCCATTCTCGGGTCGATGCTTATGGCGCCGATTATTACAGAAGATTCAGAAAGATTTCAGGCAAGAAGTGGGAATTACTCGGTGAACCGGAAGAGTTGCTATCATTTCTTCGAAAATACGACGTGAGAACGATTGTCACAACGCCCGGTGAGTTTCTCAATTGGAGATATGGGGGGCATGTGAAAGAGCTTGTAAAGGACGGCTGGAAGTTGGTTTACCGAGATCGTAGTACGAGAATACTTACAAAAGATGGCTGATCTGGGGTTCCTCACACATTGTCATGCTGGTTCTCATAAATACCTGAGGGGTCGGGGAGTTTCTTGGAATGACTTGACGGAAACCTTCAGTTTTCGCGGGAATTAGCTTTGGGGGAAGCCGCAGCCGCCGAAGTGTAACGAAGGTGGAATGCGGAGGGGGAAAAGCATCCCCCAAGGGCTAAGTCACTGCGAAAACAAAGGTTGGAGACATGGAAGTGAAAAGAAACTCCCCGACCCCTGAAATACCTTCCGTTACAGATGGGGACGCATGGCTCCTATCGAGCTATTTTGATCATTTTGCGAAGCCTTCTTGGCGAGGCGAAGCGTCAGCAGACGCCGCAGGTCTTGCAGCGGCCGACGTCACACGGGGGGGAGGTCCTTTCACGAAGGGCCTTATGGTATTCCTCGACCAAGAAAGCCTTCTTAATGCCATGGTCTATAAAGTCCCACGGCAGGATTTCATCCAGGGAGCGCTCTCTGTAAACATAAAAATCCGGATTGATGACAGATGCCTTGAGAGTCTTGGCCCAGTTCCCGTCATTGTCCTGCGTAGCCGCCAATAGCTGCGCTGTGCGTCGATCTCCCCTGGAAAGCAGGGCCTGGATGTATGCCCATCTCGGCACATCAGCGTGGACTCTGAAATTCGCCACACGTCCCAGTCCTTGCTTGACGTGTTTTATCTTTGCCTTCAGTATTCTTGTATCCTCAAAGGGTACCCACTGAAACGGGGTGAAAGGTTTCGGGACAAACGAGCTCAGACTCATGGTTATTTGCCCGAGTCTTTTGGCCCTTCGTCCCGCTTTCAAAAACCGGTGTTTGATCTGTTTGCCAAATGTCACGATCGCTTCAATGTCAGACATGGTCTCTGTCGGAAGACCTACCATGAAATATAGCTTCAGATTCGGGATACCTGCATCTGCCACAAAGTCAGTAGCTCGTAACACATCCTCTTCAGCAATTCCCTTATTGATGACACGGCGCATCCGCTCTGAGCCCGCATCTGGCGCAATGGTGACAGTCTGTAAACCACTTCGTCTGAGAATATCCAGAAATTCCGGTGTCAGCCGATCCGCCCTCAACGAGCTGAAAGAAAGCTGAAGCCCCTCATCGAGTGCCTTCTCACAAAATGCCTCCACATTCGGAACGTCTGAGACGGCAGCAGCCATGAGGCCGACAGTCTTTGAATGGGCGGCGCCTTCCTTGAGGCAATTCTGCAGCGCATCTATTGGTCTGAACCGGGGAGGCCGATAGACGAACCCGGCTGCACAAAAGCGGCAGCCGTGGGGACAACCGCGTGCCACCTCTATGAGGTAGGTATCAGAAAAGGTGGTATGTGTTGTGAGGATGGCGCTGCAGGTTTCACAGGATGAAAGCTGTTCCGCCTTTACCCCCCTGACCTTCTCGGGGGCCCCATGTGCTGGTCGAAACCGTGCAATCGTGCCATCCGGATGATAGGTCACATCGCACAACGCCGGAACATAGGCGCCCGGCACATCTGCAGCCAAAGCTTCAAGAAGGGTCTTGCTTCGCGCATGGCTTCTGAATACGTCCAGGAATTTTTCAAGAATCGGCTCTGCTTCTCCAATCAGGAAGCAATCGACAAATGGTGCTATGGGTTCGGGATTCAAGAAAGCCGTCACTCCCCCGGCGACGATCAGAGGATGGGGGGTGTCTCGCTCTGATGACCACCGGGGGACGCCGGCTTCTGTTAGGAGGGTGAGGAGGTTAGGATAATCATTTTCAAAGGAGATGGAGAATGCAATGATGTCAAAATTGTTTAAGGGTCTTTGAGATTCTATCGAACGGACCGTGCCGCGGGTGGTTCCTATATCCTCTGGCAGAAAGACCCTTTCGCACACCACATCCTGCTGATCGTTCAGCAGACGGTATACTGCCTGAAAGCCCAGATTTGACATCCCCACATGGTAATGGTTTGGATAGGCTAGGGCTATGCGGATCTTTCCCGTCCAGTCTTTTCGAACAGTGCCCTTTTCTGCTGCCAGCAGTTCCTTTACGGTCTCCCTGACCTTGTGTGACGCAGGCATCTTTTTTCATCATTCCCAGTTCGGCTATTGCTCGGCGATCACGTGTCCGCGGCCAAGGGCGGGGAACATGAAATCTTCAGCCATGACGCAGCGTAACGCTTGCACGTAACCGTTCGCTTTGTGCTAACCCTCGGCCAAAAATCCGCCCGTCAGTCTGCCTTTCGCCTCATGAACGTGGGGATTTCTAAACTATCCCTGTCCAGGATGATCCCGCGATACCCCCTGTAATGGGCACCGCCAGATTCCCCCACCGCCTTTTCCTGACGGATGAAGGTTGGCTCATCAAGATCAACAGCCCGTTGCAGGTCAGCGGGGGTGATATCGCGCACTTTGCCTGATAACTTGACCTTAGGTTCTTCTTCCTCTTTGGAGCCGATCCCGGTGGCAATCACCGTAACCCTAAGCTCGTCACCAATGTTGTTATCGATGACCGTACCCCAAATGATGTCTGCCTGGTCACCGGCTTCGTTGTGGATCCGATCCGAGGCCTCTGTCATTTCCGCCATGGTCAGCTCCGGTCCACAGGTGATATTCATCAAGACGCCCCGCGCGCCGGCAATGGAGACACCCTCAAGGAGTGGGTGCGAAATCGCCCTTTCAGCGGCCTCCATGGCCCGATTCTCTCCGCTGGCAATGCCGGTTCCCATGATCGCCAAGCCGGCCTTCGCCATCGTGGTCCTGACATCTGAGAAGTCGAGGTTCACCAAACCCGGCATCATGATCAGATCTGTGATGCCCCTCACAGCGTGAAGAAGGACTTCATCTGCGCGCTTGAACATTTCGAGCACAGTAGCGTTCCTGGATGCCAGTCCCCGAAGCCGATCATTGGGAATCACAATCACCGTGTCTGCGACGCTTTTGAGGGCTTCCAGACCCACTTCAGCCTGCTGCGTCCGCTTTTTTCCTTCAAAGCTGAAAGGCTTGGTCACGACTGCCACGGCAAGCGCACCAGCGTCTTTGCACGCCTCGGCAATGACCGGTGCTGCACCGGTGCCAGTACCTCCGCCCAGCCCGGCTGTGATGAAGACCATGTGGCTGCCTTCCACATTGCTTCGGATGACATCCAGATCTTCCATGGCAGCCTGGCGGCCGATTTCAGGGTTTGCCCCGGCACCAAGACCCTCAGTGACCTTCTCCCCTATCTGGAGCTTGATGGGCGCCTTTGACGCCTCCAGGTCCTGGGCATCGGTGTTGACACCAATGAACTTCACCCCTTGAAGTCTCGCCTCAATCATGTTGTTGACAGCATTCCCTCCTGCCCCCCCTACACCGACCACTTTAATTTTGGCCGATTTTTCGCTTTCCACAAAACTGAACATCATTGCTCCCACCTCCCGTTCTTATTGGATCCGTTCCTCTGTCATGCCCTGAACCAACCCGAACAAAGCCCCTAAACCGCTCGCCCACGTTTCTAAATGATATCCTTGAACCACTTCTTCATACGCGCCATGACGTGATCGAAAATATTGCTGTCTCGAATTCTAAACTTTCTCTTTGGCTGAAACCTGGCGCCACAAAGCACCAAGCCAACCCCCGTGGCATACATTGGATTATTCACGACATCTACCAGGCCGGTCATCCCTTTTGGTTTCCCGATCCGTGTGGGAAGATTGAACACAGACTCGGCAATATCAACCACACCCTCAAGCAGAGAAGATCCCCCCGTGACCACCACCCCTGAGGCTATTGAGTCCTCCATGCTGGCCCGATAGACCTCTCGGTGAACCAGGTTGAAGATTTCCTCCACCCTGGGTTCCAAGATCTCGCCCAGTATCTGTCTTGATAGGGTCCGTGGCTTACGCCCGCCCACACCCGGAACTTCAATGGTCTCATCCGTGCCGATCTTGCTGGTGAGAGAGCTGCCATACTTGATTTTGATCTTCTCCGCCTCAGCCATGGGCGTCCTCAAACCTACGGAGATGTCATGCGTGAGGTTGTTCCCCCCAAGTGCCAGCACCGATGTGTGTTTGATGCTATTCCCTTTCAGGATAGCCAAGTCCGTGGTCCCGCCCCCAAAGTCAATGAGGGCTGCTCCCAAAGCCTTTTCCTCTTCGGTCAGCACGGCTTCGCTCGAAGCGAGGGACTGCAGGACAATATCGCACACATCAAGACCGGCACGGTTGGCGCATTTGATGATATTCTGCGCGGAAGTGACGGCTCCGGTGACAATGTGAACCCTTGCCTCCAGCCGGACCCCCGACATGCCAAGGGGATCCTGGATGCCGTCCTGCTCATCCACGATAAACTCTTGGGGAAGCACATGAATAACCTCACGGTCCATGGGAATAGCCACGGCCCTTGCTGCATCAATCACCCGCTCAATGTCCTTTTCAGTGACTTCGTTACCCTTTATGGCAACGATTCCGTGGCTATTGAAACCCTTGATATGACCACCCGCAATCCCAGCATACACCGATCTGATTTCGCAGCCTGCCATCAACTCCGCTTCCTCAACAGCCCTTTGAATGGAGTCAACGGTGGATTCGATGTTCACAACCACGCCTTTGCGCAGCCCCACAGAGGCATGGGTCCCGGTCCCCACAATCTCCGTTCCGTCGCGGGTCACATTCCCGACCACGGCGCAGATCTTGGTTGTCCCGATATCTAAACCCACTAATAGCTCCCCATCACCCTGCACCTTCAAACCTCCTTTCGCCTGCTCGACCAGGGCTTTTGGTCCCCCGCAACAGAGCGAATTTCATCCTGCCCGGTGGGGGACGGTTTTATTACCACCCGATCTGTATCGTTCAAATCAATGAACCGAATATTTGAGAGCCTATCTTCTGATTTCAAGTAGGAAGCCATGAACTGCAGTCGGCTAAACTTGGATTCATAGTCCTCAAAACCGAGCTTGATCGCCAAAGCTCCGTCACCTGCCTTTACCGGTGTTCCCACGTTGCGAGCAACGGCGGGTGCAGCCGCTGGAATGGGAAGGAGGTTGGGCGAAGCGAGAGAGGCATGAAGCGTTAGGCCAGTCTGCCTGTCAATTTGAACGCGATGCAGCTTGTAGAACGGGATCACCTTTTCTTGACGTCGACTTAATCGAAGCACTTCCAGGACGGCCCTTAACGTCTCGGAGCGCGCAGTATCGTCGAAATCCATGTCGGACAAAGCCAAACCCGTTACCAGGGGCACTCTTATCCTGTCTGTGGGCTCCACCGGCTTGAAGACCTCACCCCTTTCGTCAAGGTAGAACATGCCGTTCAAGTCGACAATGGCAATGGGGAGGTGTTCTTGGACCCGAATGTGAATCGTATCGGGCAATGCCCGCTCGATCTCGGCAGCAGCAATCCATGGGTTCTCCATGAGCCTGTGACGAACCATATTCACGTTGACAGAAAGGATGTTTTCATGGATTCCCACGCCGGCCTGCTTCAGAATTCCCTCCTTCGTGAGGTTTTGGATGCCCTCGACGGTGATTGTCCTCGCCTCAAAGTAGGAACTTTGGGTCACGGCATCATAGACCAAAATGAGAAGGAGGCTTGTCCCAGCCATGCCGGCTACAAGCAGCATGATCTTCAGGCTCAACAGAAAACGCCCTATCATGTGCTGTCTTCTACGTGCCCGAGTGCTCTTGTAACAGTTTCTACGTACCTTCTTCCTCGCCAATGATGGTCACCTCTGGTTTTAAGTCAACACCGGACGCCTCAAATACGGCCTGCCGTATTCGTGTTATCAAGCCGATTACCTCAGACGCCTTGGCGTGTCCTCTATTTACAATAAAATTGGCATGCGTTGTCGAGACCTCAGCATCCCCAACCCGAACCCCCTTCAAGCCTGCCGCCTCGATAAGCTCGCCGGCAGCCTTTGACCCAGGAGGGTTTCGAAACACACATCCGGCACTAGGCAAGGAAAGCGGCTGACTCGATCTCCGCTTCTTTTGCATCTGGATGGCCTCTTCGCTCAGGGCCTCTGGATCTGTAGGAACGAGCCTGAACTGGCCACTCAAGATGATAGTCTCCTTTTCCAGTTCCAGCTTCCTGTACGAAAAATTAAGTTCCTCCCGAGGCAGACTCACTATCTCTCCATCGCGATATAGGACCCTGATTGACATGGTGACATCCGCCATACATGCCCCCCAGGCCCCTGCGTTCATCCGCAAGGCTCCCCCCACTGTTCCAGGAATGCCGAGCGCAAAGTTGAGTCCTGCCAGATCTTGGTCAAGGGCATGTTTGCTGAGTGCTCGAATCAAGACTGCTGCGCCTGCTTTCGCCGAAGCGCCACCGTTGGTGCCAGCCATGAGCTGAACTTCCTCGAACTCACCCGCCAACCTGATCATCAATCCTCGAACACCCCCATCCCGGACCAGAAGGTTGCTCCCTGCCCCAAGAATCATGATCGGATGGTGTTTGTCGCTGGCCCAGAGGGAAACATCTCTTAACGCTTCTTCGCTTGTTACAGTCAAAAGAGCGTCGGCTGGCCCTCCGATTCTAAAGGTCGTATGGCGCCGCATGGGTTCGTCGAACAGCACGTCTGCGCCAAAATGCTTTGAAAGCCAACGCCTATCCGATTGGTTCATCGTAAAGAAGAAACCTCTCTCCCACCCGCCAAACATCCCCTGCTCCAAGTGTCAGCAGAAGATCTCCCTGCCTCAAGGTCTTCTTCAGATATGACAGAGCTTCATCCTGCCCACCGTGGAATGTGGCATCTTTATGGCCGTGCTGACGAATCCCTTCGCATAGCCTCCGTGCGTCCACGTTTTCTATGGAGGCTTCCCCGGCCGCATAGATGGGCAGCACCACAAGGCTGTCCGCCTCGTAGAAGGCCCGCGTAAAATCGTCAAAAAGCAGTGACGTGCGCGAATATCTATGGGGCTGAAAGACCACAACGATGCGGCTGTCTGGCCAGCACTGCCGAGCACTTTGCAGTGTCAGTTTGATTTCGGTCGGGTGATGCCCATAGTCATCGACCACCGTAACCCCACCCAAAGTCCCTTTGACCTGCAACCTGCGCTGGACCCCTTCGACTTCCTTAAGTGCGCGGAGTATCGTGTCAAAGGAAATCCCGAGTTCCCTGCCTATCGCAATGCTTGCCATGGAATTGTAGACATTGTGAATTCCGGGAAGATTTAGTTCCACCAAACCCAGAGCCTCGCCGCGGAATGTGATGCGGTATTCACTCGACATGCCCTTGATGTTTACGTCCTTGGCCTGGTAGTCGGCCTGTGAGGTCATGCCGTACGTGACAAAGCGTTTTTCGATCTTCGGAATCAACTCCTGAATACCCTCGTTGTCCAGACACAGAACTGCCATGCCATAAAAAGGAACCTTGTTAATAAAATTCAGAAAGACCTGCTTGATTTTCTCTACGTCTCCATAAAAATCGAGGTGTTCGGCATTGATGTTCGTCACCACACCGATGGTGGGACTAAGCTTCAAAAAGGAGCCATCACTTTCATCGGCCTCAGCCACAATGAATTCTCCCTGACCAAGTCGAGCATTCGTTCCCAAGCTGTCAAGTTTCCCCCCAATGACTACCGTGGGATCAAGTCCGCCATGGTCAAGAACCGAGGCGATGATCCAGGTCGTGGTGGTCTTGCCATGGGCCCCGGCCACACCAATGCTGTACTTGAGGCGCATCAGTTCTGCCAGCATTTCTGCCCTGGGGATGACCGGTATAATCGCCTCTTTGGCAGCCATGACTTCGGGGTTGTCCTGCCCCACGGCCGAGGAAACCACCACCACATCCGCCCCTTGAATCTGCTCTGGGCGGTGACCTTGAAGCACTGTCCCCCCGAGTTGGGCCAAGCGCCTCGTGATGTCTGTCGAGCGGAGGTCTGACCCACTTACCTTGTACCCTAGGTTCAACAGGAGCTCCGCAATGCCGCTCATCCCAATCCCGCCGATTCCTACAAAATGGATGTGATATGCTTTCTGGTACATATTATGATTAACGGTTGATGACTGACGATTGACACCCAAGCAGTGACAAGTGACCCATGACAGACAACTAATGACCCACAAGGACCAACCGCCGACAGGCATTCACAATGGCCTCTGCGGCATCGGGGAGGGCCAGGGCCAATGTCTCCCTCTGCATCTTTTCCAAGGTCTCAGGGTGCAGCGCATAGTAATCGATTCTCTCAGCCAACCTAACTCCATCCAAATCTCTTTCCAGAATCAGCTCTGCGCCACCCACATCGACGAGATGCCTGGCATTCAACTCCTGGTGGGAATTGGCGGCAAAGGGAAATGGTACGAGTATGGCCGGTTTGCCCATAGCCATCAACTCTGACACGGTCGTGGCCCCTGCTCTGCACACCACAAAATCAGAGGCTCCATAGGGACCGGCCATGTCTTCAAAGAACGGCTCCACCACAGCCTCTATGCCTCGGCTCTTGTAGGCCTGCGAAACCCATGCGGCATCTTTTGCCCCGGTCTGATGGATGAAGGCCATTTGAGGTCGGTTCTTGAGATGATCCAGGGCGTCGACCATGGCGCAGTTCAGGGCATGAGCTCCCTGGCTGCCCCCCAGTATCAGAACAGTAAACCGCCCGCTTGTCTTCGGAGCAGGTTTGCGTGAGAGCAGTTCACGGCGTACGGGGTTTCCTGTTATCATCGTCTTTGATGGTTGAAACCTTCCGAGCTTGTCCGGAAAGGAGACAAATATCCGGTCGGCAAAACGCCCAAGTATTCTGTTGGTCAGGCCGGGAAGTATGTTTTGTTCATGAATAACGAGCCTTTTTCCGGTAAGCTTGGCTGCCAATGCCACGGGTCCGGAGGCATACCCCCCAAGACCGATGATGATGTCCGGATTGAACCGCCATATGATGCGCAGGGTCTGCCATACGCCAATAGGTATCTTGAGCAGTGATCGAACTTGTCGCCATACCCCTCTTCCCTTTAAACCCTCTGAGACAATGGCCGCGTGACGAAATCCTTTATTTGCAAGCGTGGAGACTTCCATGGGATTACTGGTTCCTACAAACAGAATGTCGGCAGCACGTTCTCGGATCCTGAATGCCTCAGCAACTGCAATACCTGGGAAAAGGTGCCCTCCCGTGCCGCCCCCGGCAATGAGGACCTTCATGGTCACACCGCCTGTTGGGCCGATATGTTCATCAATATCCCAATCCCGGCGGCATGCATCACAAGAGAAGTCCCGCCATAGCTAACCAGCGGCAGGGTCAGCCCCTTGGTTGGCAACAGCCCCATGGCTACACCTACATTCACGAATACCTGAAGGCCCAGGGCACAGATCAGCCCCACAGCCAAATAGACTGCAAAAAGGTCCCGGGCCTTCATGGCCACAGCAATACCCCGCCACAGAATCATGACGTAGAGACCAACGACCAGGCAGACCCCCCCAAGACCCAACTCCTCACCCAGCACAGACAAGACAAAGTCTGTGTGCGGCTCTGGAAGATAGAAGAGCTTCTGATAGCTGTTTCCAAGTCCTGAACCTATGAGGCCTCCCGAACCAAACGCCATAAGTGAGTGCACAATCTGATATCCGGCGTCGCTTTCATAGCTCCAGGGGTCGAGAAAAGTGATGAGTCGTTTCACACGGTATCCGGCATGGGTCACCAGGCAATAGACCACGGGCAGTACTGCCCCCACTGCCGTGAAAAGGTGAAAGAGGCGAACGCCCCCCACAAAGAGCATCGTCCATGCCACCAGGGCAAGCATTACCGCAGTCCCGAAGTCAGGCTGTATGACGATCAGAACCGCAAAAACGGTAAATACGATGGCATGCGGAAGAAAACCGACAGTAAACGTCTTGATTGTCTCTTTCTTCTTGCTCATGGAGTGGGCCAAATAGATGATCAGGGCCAGCTTGGCGAACTCGGATGGCTGAACGGAAACCCCGAAAACCGTCAACCATCGTCTTGCGCCTCCCACCGCTCGTCCCACGCCGGGCAAGTACACGGCTATAAGGAGTAACAGCGCCACCGCCAGAAAAGGGTAAGCCATCTTACGATAGCAGGCGTACGGCACATGCCGGCAGATGATGAGTACGAGGATTGCGGCAAGGACGTTTACCACGTGTCTCCTGAAAAAGTATGTGTCGCTCCCAAAACGTTTCAGGGCGAGAACAGAACTTGCGCTATACACCATCACGACGCCAATCAGGAGTAACATTAATGTTCCCACAAGAAGGATGCGGTCATAACCATCGCGGCTTTCTCTTCGCTTGTCCTTGGCCATAACTTCCTGGCTGCGTCCTCGTTCCCGCCCGCTTTAGGTCCCTGCCTGCTGGCTAACCACGCCTCACCGTTGCTTTAACTCTTCCACGGCCTTACAAAAAGCTGCGCCGCGTTCCACATAGTCTGCAAACATATCGAAACTGGAGCACCCCGGAGCCAAGAGTACGATATCGCCGGGAGTCGCCCCTTTGTAGGCTAGATGCACCGCCTCTTGCAGCGTCCTCACCCCGTCACTCCGGGTGACTTCCCCTAAGGCGTCCAAAATCTTCTCGCGGGCTTCTCCCATGGCAATGAGCCTCTTCACCCGCTTTCTTATGAGGTGTTCCAGGACCGTGTAGCCGCCCCCCTTATCTCGACCTCCCATGATTAGGATGATCGGGGACTGAAAGCTCTCCAGAGAACGCTTGACGGCATCGACATTGGTGGCCTTGGAATCGTTATAGTATTGCACACCGTTCACGTTCCTGACCCACTCCAGGCGATGGCGCAGACCCTTGAAGCTATTAAGCGCCGCCTGGATACCCGCCTGATTACCCCCGGAAGCCAGGGCGGTGAGGCTCGCAGCTGCAGCGTTCTCCAGGTTGTGTCCTCCTTTGAGTCCGAAGCGTGCTAGACTCAGGATAACAGGGGTCTTTCCAGGAAGACGGCAGGTGATTTCCCGGTTCTGTATCACTGCACCATGGCGCGTCTGTAATGGGTGGTCTTTTGCCTTAAAGCCTACGGGGCCATGTCCGGGGCTATCGATGTTGAAGTAAAGCTTTGTGCTATGAATGCTCGACTCCAGTTCAGTGACTGCCCAATCCTTCGCGTTCAAGATTGCCAGAT